>JAIOJO010000242.1 GCA_019911985.1 Sulfuricellaceae bacterium
GCGCGGAAGAGGCGCAATTGGCGGAACTTCGCGCCAAGAATGCTCAACTGGAACAAGAGTTGAAACAAGCGCAGGAAAAAAACCCATCCCCTGGCGCAGCCGAAGCGCCTAACCCGGAGGATTGCATCATCACCGGCAACGATGCGGATTACGAGAAAACATTGAAAAGCTGCATCAAAGCTTTCAACTCCATCACGGGACGGCCCCCCAAATAGCGCGGGATTCACGTCATACCCGCTACCCTTTCCCGCGCAAATTTGCTATAGTCGATTCGGTTCAAAAGCCCCGTCAAGATGACAATAAAATCAAGAAACCCGACCGCGGCAAACAAAACCAATCCAAAAGCAGAGCGGGGGAAGCATGTTTAAACGCATCAGTAATCTAAAGATATGGGTGAGGCTCGTTGTTGCCATCTGGGGCATGCTGATTATCGCCTGGACCGGCATGATCTACTGGACCTACGATGCGCAGCAAGACAATGCGATCGATCAGGCCAAGAATTTTGCCAAAAGCGTTCATACCATGACCTTGGCCAGCCTGACCGGCATGATGATAACCGGCACCATAGGCCAGCGCACCGTCTACCTCGACCAGGTTAGAAATACCAAAGACATCAAGGAATTGCGCGTCATTCGCGGCACCCCCGTGATCAAGCAGTTCGGCCCCGGGGCACCGGATGAACACACGCCCGACGAGCAGGAAAAGCAGGTTCTGCAAACCGGCAAACCCTACTTTCAAGTCAACGCCGACGACGGCAACCTGCGCGCCATCATTCCGGCCATCGCGCAGAAAAACTACTTGGGGAAAAACTGCCTGATGTGCCACCAGGTCAGCGAAGGCACCACGCTCGGCATCGTCAGCATGCGGATTTCGCTGAAGGAAATACAAGAGTCGGCCCATGTTTTCACGATGAAAATATTGCTTGCCGCCATCGGCATCAGCATCCCGCTGCTGCTGTTCATCTATATTTTCATCCGCACCTTCGTGACCCGTCCGCTACGGGACATGACCCACGGCTTGATGGATATAGCCCAGGGCGAAGGCGACCTCACGCGCCGCCTGTCGATACGCGGCCAGGATGAAATCGGCCAGGCATCGATGATGTTCAATCAAGTGATGGAACAATTCCAGAACCTGATCCGCCATGTCGGCGAGTCCGCCGGGCAGGTTTCCGTGGCTTCGCGGCAGTTGGCCGCGCACGCCAGCCTGGTGGCCGATAGCTCGCATCTGCAAAGCGACAAAACCACCAGCGTAACCTCGGCCATCGAAGCCATGGCGGCAAACGTCAACTCCGTCTCCGAAACAACCGGCGCGGTGCGCCAACTGTCTCTCGACAGCCTCGAACACCAGCACGAAGGAAACGAAAGCCTATCCGAACTGGTAGGCGAAATCGACAGCGTAGAATCCGCCGTCAAGGAGATTGCGCATTCGGTGAACGAATTCGTCAGCAGCACCACCGCCATTTCCACCATGACGCGGCAAGTCAAGGACATCGCCGAACAAACCAACCTGCTGGCGCTCAATGCCGCCATCGAAGCGGCGCGCGCCGGAGAACAGGGGCGCGGCTTCGCCGTGGTGGCCGACGAGGTTCGCAAGCTGGCGGAAAAATCCGCTCAAGCGGCCAGCCAAATCGACGGCGTGACACAATCCATCACGCATCAATCGCAATCGGTCGCGACGGCGATTGAAGACGGACTCAGCCACTTGAGTTCGAGCCAGGATTCTCTGGAAAAAGTGGCGATCGTCCTATCCGAAGCAAGCGGAGTCGTATCGCAAGTGAGCGAAGGCTTGAGCTCCATTACCTCGGCCACCGAAGAGCAACGTCTCACGGCGAGCGAAGTCAGCCAGCACGCCGAGGCCATTGCCGGCATGGCCGACGAAAACAGCAAGGCGGCGGAAGATGCCGCGCGCGAGGCACAGCACCTTGAATCCCTGGCGGAAAGCCTGCAGGAAACCGTTGGCCGCTTTAAAGTTTAGCCTCGGAAGCCGCCTTACAAGGGCATGGCTACGCCGGCGCGGCCTCGGCGTAGCGCCCCAAGCAAGCGGGTTATTCGAGTGAATTACTGCAGCCACTGCGGCGTCCCATTGAGCTACCGCGTCCCCGCGGGCGATACGCTGCCGCGCCATGTCTGCGATGCCTGCAACACCATCCACTACCAAAACCCCAAAATCGTTGTCGGCTGCATCCCGGAGTGGGATGGGAAAATCCTGCTGTGCCGCCGCGCTATCGAGCCTAAGCACGGGCTTTGGACGATCCCCGCGGGCTTCATGGAAAACGGCGAGACCACCGCCCAGGGCGCGCAGCGGGAAACCCTGGAAGAAGCCTGCGCCGAGGTCGAGATAGGGCAACTCTATGCGCTCTACAACCTGCCCCATATCAGCCAGGTGTACCTGATTTTCTTGGCGCGGATGAAGGAGAAGGCCTACGCCCCCGGCGTGGAAAGCCTGGAGGTGCGGCTCTTCGACCTGGCGGACATCCCCTGGCAGGAACTGGCCTTCCAGGCGGTGCGCCATTCCTTGGAGCATTTCGTCAACGACCGCCGCGACGGACTCTTCCGCTTCCACAGCGGCGATGTCGCGCCCCAGGCAGACGACGATAAGGACAAACATCGCCCTATCGTTTCGCAACCCGGCCTAGCCACCGGCTAAGAGCCTGTCTTATTAAAATTCCAGGCGTTAAGAAGCTGTTTTCGAAAATCCTGGACAAACGGAATATCGCGGCCAGGAGGCCGCTCCTACCCGATAAGCGTGAATTATCAAAACAGCCTCTTAGGCACGGAGGGCGAAATAGCCCGAGTTTATTGGCTCAAGGCCAGCATCAGGCTGTTGAGGCGATGCACGAATCCCACCGGGTCTTCCAATTGCGCGCCGTCGGCCAATTGCGCCTGGTCGAAGAGTATCGAGCTCCAGTCGCCGAAACGCTCCTTGCCCGCTTCCGCCTTGAGTTTTTGCACCAGCGGGTGGCGCGGGTTGATTTCCAGGATAGGTTTGGCGCCGGGCGCTTTCTGTCCGGCCGCTTTCAGCATGCGTTCCAGGTTGGCGCTCAGGTCACCCGCATCGGCAACGATGCACGCCGCCGAATCGGTAAGGCGCAGCGTGACGCGCACTTCCTTGACCCGCTCGCCCAAGGCCGCCTTGATCTGGCCGACCAGTTCCTTGTATTCGTCGCTTTCCTTTTCTTGCGCCTGCTTTTCCGCTTCGTCTTCCAGCGCGCCCAAATCGAGTTCGCCCTTGGCGACGGACTGCAAGGTCTTGCCTTCGAACTCCGGCAGATTGGACACCATCCACTCGTCCACCCGGTCCGACAGCAGCAGAACCTCGACGCCTTTTTTGCGGAACACCTCCAGATGCGGGCTATTCTTGGCGGTGGCAAAGGACTCGGCGGTGATGTAGTAAATCTTGTCCTGGCCCTCTTTCATGCGGCCGACGTAGTCCGCCAGCGAAACGCTCTGTTCTTCGCTGTCGGCCTGGGTGCTGGCAAAGCGCAGCAGCTTGGCGATGCGCTCGCGGTTGGCGTGATCCTCGCCCACGCCCTCCTTCAGCACGACCCCGAACTCCTTCCAGAAACCGGCGTATTTTTCCGCGTCGTTGGCGGCCAGATCGTCCAGCGCGCCGAGTATTTTCTTCACCGAACCGGCACGGATGGTATCGATCTCGCGGCTCGCCTGGAGGATTTCCCGCGACACGTTCAGCGGCAGGTCGGCGGAGTCGATCACCCCGCGAACGAAGCGCAGGTAGGACGGCATCAACTGATCGGCATCGTCCATGATGAAAACCCGGCGCACGTACAGCTTGATGCCGTGGCGCCGCTCCCGGTCCCACAGGTCGAACGGCGCGCGGGAGGGGATATAGAGCAGTTGGGTATATTCCTGCTTACCCTCCACCCGGCTGTGCACGTGCAGCATGGGCGGCTCGAAATCGTGGGCCACGTGCTTGTAGAATTCGTCGTACTGTTCCGCGCTGATCTCGCTCTTGGGCCGCGTCCACAGGGCATTGGCCTGGTTGACGGTTTCCTCTTCGTCCTTGCCCTCGGCCTTCATCAGGATGGGCAAGGTGATATGGTCGGAGTATTTGCGGATGATGGAACGCAAGCGCCAATCGCCAAGGAACTCGTCCTCGCCTTCGCGCAGGTGCAGCACGATCTCGGTGCCGCGCGCGGCTTTCTCCACCGTCTCCACGGAAAAATCGCCTTCCCCGGCGGATTCCCAGCGCACGCCGTGTTCGGCTGTCAAGCCGGCGCGGCGGGTGGTAAGGCTGACCTTGTCGGCGACGATAAAGGCCGAGTAAAAACCCACGCCGAACTGGCCGATCAGGTGAGCGTCCTTGGCTTGGTCGCCGGTCAGCGCGGAGAAAAATTCGCGCGTGCCGGACTTGGCGATGGTACCGACATTATCGATCACTTCTTGGCGCGACATGCCGATGCCGTTGTCGCTGATGGTCACCGTGCGCGCTTCCTTGTCGAAGGCCACGCGGATTTTCAGCTCGCTGTCGCCCTCGAACAATGCATCGTCGCTCAAAGCCTCGAAACGCAGCTTGTCGCAGGCGTCGGACGCATTGGAAACCAATTCGCGCAAAAAGATTTCCTTGTTGCTGTACAAGGAGTGGATCATCAGCTTCAGCAGTTGCGCTACTTCAGCCTGAAAACCGAGTTGTTCTTTATGAGCTTCAACGTTCATGGGCGTTTCCTTCATTCAAATGATTAAGACACAGCTTGGCAGGTGGGGGCTGGAATGAAAATTTCAAGGCATCCAGGCTTGAACGCCCGATTCCATTTCTCTATCGAAAAGCACTAACCGCAAGGGACGCAAAGGTACGCAAAGGAAAAACGCAGCCCTCAACATACCCCCTGATTGCCTTTCCTTAGAGGCTGTCTTAACAAATCCTGATCCCGCGGCTCAGGATTTGTTAAGACAGCCTCTAAGCGAACCTTTGCGTCCTTTGCGGTGCAAGACTTTTGTCCCCCAACGCCTCACCACTCCTCGCGCACCACTTTCTCCGCCCACAACAAGCCCGCCATCGTTTTACTGTCACTGATGCGGCCGTCGCGCACCCAGGCCAGCGCTTCGCTCAGCGGCACTTGCAGCAATTCGAGGAACTCGTCCTCGTCGCGACTGTGGCCTTCCAAAGTCAAATCCTGCGCCAGGTAAATCGCGATCGCCTCGTCGGAATAGCCTATGCACGGGTGCATCGTCGTCAGCAGACGCCAGCGCTCCGCGCGGTAGCCGGTTTCCTCCAGCAGCTCGCGCCGTCCGCACCCTTCCAGCGCTTCGCCGGGGTCGATCTTACCTGCCGGAATTTCGAAAAAATCCCGCCGCAGCGGGTAACGGAACTGGCGCAGCAGCAGCACGTCGCCGTTGTCCAGCAATGGCACCATGGCCACCGCGCCGGGATGGACGATGTATTCGCGCCCGCTTTCCTGGCCGTTGGGCAAGCGTACCCTATCCTCCTTCACGTGCAGCAGGCGTCCCTGGTAAACACAACGCGACGACAACTCGTCCTCGCGCAAATCCGAATCTTCCATTTCTTAGCTCCCGCCCAATACCCGACAAATTCAGTTGACAATACCCGAGTGTTTTATTAAGGTATAGTCATCGAGGCAGTTTATTGCCTCCATTAACCTGGTTTATTCGACTACACGCAAAGGAGTCCATCATGAGCTTGATCAACAATTTCCCCTCCGACGGCATCGTCACGGTCAACCGCGTGATCCTCAAGCCCCAGTATACCGTGGAAGATTTGGAAGAACGCGTCTCCATGCTGTGCGAAAACGTCAAAACCTATCACTCCGAAACCGGTTTCGTCGGCGGCTTCGTTTCCCTCAACCTGGGCATGATCTCCAACGAGGGCAGCACCGTCGGCCAAGCCGTGGCCAGCCCGCTGAAGAGCAAGGAAGCGCTGATCATCACCTTCTGGCGCTCTTTCGCGGAGCACGAGGAATCGCACCGCAGCGCGAGCTTCCAGCCGCTGTTCAAGAAGGTGCTGGAACTGTGCGAAAACGGCAACGAGGAAATCGCCTACAACATGCTGTGGTCGGGCGCCGCCTACTCCAAGGAAGATGCCGAGGCCGCCCAAGCCGCAAAAGCCAAGTACGCCCACGCGGCCTAAAACAGCCGCCGTCCACTTGCGCGCAACGCCAATATGCAAGCGGCATTGCGCGCATTTCAGCCCCTTGCGGCGTCCCCCAAAAGAGCATAATCTGAGCGCACCTTGGGTGTTTCCCTTGCGAAACAGCCAAAATACCTGACCGCGCGCGGGAAAGCGCGGCTGAGTCCTAAAAACAACGCTGAACTTAGGGGGAAACATGAAAAGCAAACAAACGGGTTTTACCTTGGTCGAGATCGCTATCGTGATGGTGATCATCGGCTTGCTGCTGGGCGGGGTGCTCAAAGGGCAGCAGATGATCGAGAATGCCAAAATCAAGAATCTGGTCAACGACTTCAACGGCGTGTCGGCCGCCATAAACTCATACCTGGATCGCTATCACCGCTTGCCCGGCGACGATGGACCGACCGCCACCTTGACTGGACGAGGCTGGACGGATGCGGTAGGCGGAAACATAAACGGGCAATTGCTAACGGCGGCCAACGTTTTCACCACAGGTGCAAGCGAGAACTTCTATTTGTGGCAGGACTTGCGCTACTCCGGCTTCATTACCGGTAACCCTACCACGGCAGGCGGAGGCCGAAACAACCCTTTAAATGCCTATAATGGCATGATCGGGGTTGGTCAATCCGACGCCACCAACGGACTGGGATTGTCATCTGGGCCTATTATTTGCATGGGAAGCGTTCCCGGCATGGCCGCAATCGCCATCGACACCGCCCTCGACGACGGAGTCCCCAACACCGGTTCTGTTCGCGGCATTCTCGGCGTCGGAAATACACAACCGGCAGGCGTTGTCGGGGCAACTGCATACGTAGAAGCCAGCACTTATACGATCTGCAAGACACTTTAACGAGTGAAATGGGTAGCGCATAAGGCTACCCGTCCTTACCCCTGCAACAAGCTCATCTCCGCCGCCGCCAGATTTTCCGGCGCGCCCATCAAGACCAGCACATCGCCTTCTTCCAGCACGGTTTCCGGCAGCGGCGCCACGGCCTTGATATTGCGCCGCCGCACCGCGGTAACCTCGACCGGCAGCGCCGCCAAGTCCAGTTCGCGCAGGCTCTTGCCTATGCCCGCCGCGCCGTGGGCGAGCACTACCGAGTGCAGCCTGGGCTGGACGGTTTCGCCCAGCTCGAAGGCCTCGTCGCTGGCACCGTGGAAGAAGCCGCGCAGCAAGTCGTAGCGCTCCTCGCGCACTTGGCGCACGCGCTTGACCACGCGGCTGAGCGGCACGCCCAGCAGCATCAGCGCGTGGGAGGCCACCATCAGGGTGCCTTCCAGCACTTCCGGCACCACCTCCGTCGCCCCGGCGTTTTTCAAGCGCTCCAGATCGGAGTCGTCGAGCGTGCGCACGATGACGGGCAGTTCCGGGCGCAATTCCTGCACGTGGTGCAACACTTTCAGCGCGGAGGGGGTATCGGCGTAGCTCACCACCAGCGCCCGCGCCCGGCTCAGGCCCGCCGCCATCAGCACTTCGCGCCGCGCCGCATCGCCGAACACCACGCTCTCCCCCGCCGCCGCCGCCGCCTTCACGCGGTGGGGATCGAGATCGAGCGCGATGAAGGCAATCCCCTCCTGCTCCAGGAAGCGCGCCAGATACTGGCCGCTGCGGCCATAGCCGCAAAGGATCACGTGCTGGTTGGCCATGATGCTTTTGACGGCGATTTCATGCAGGTCCAAAGCCCGGTCGGACCATTCGCTGCCGCTCAGGTAACGCGCCACCCGTTCGTTGTGGTGGATCAGCATCGGCGCCGCCAGCATCGACAACACCATTGCCGCCAACACCACTTGCAGGGTCTGCGACGGAATCAGGTTCAAGGCGCCCGCCTGGGACAGCATCACGAAGCCGAACTCGCCGGCCTGAGCCAAAGCCAGGCCGGAGCGCAGCGCCACCGTCTGATCGCGCCCCAGCAAGCGCGCCAGGCCCGCGATCAGGATAAATTTGCCGCCCAAGAGGCCCAGCAGCACGACCCCGACCCACAGCGCGTTGTGCAGCACCGCGCCCATGTCCAGCAGCATGCCGACGGTGATGAAAAACAGGCCCAGCAACACGTCGCGGAAAGGCTGGATATCGGCTTCGACCTGGTAGCGGTATTCGGTCTCGGAAATCAGCATGCCCGCCAGAAAAGCGCCCAAGGCCAGCGACAGGCCGAACAGCGCGGTCAGCCAAGCCAAGCCCAGCGTGACCAGCAAGACATTCAGCATGAACAGCTCGGGCGACTTTTGCTGCGCCACCAGGTGAAACCAGGGGCGCATCAGCCTTTGCCCGAAATACAGCAGCAAAGCCAAAAACC
>JAIOJO010000243.1 GCA_019911985.1 Sulfuricellaceae bacterium
GGCCGCGACGCTGCGCAACCGCTCGCCCTTCCCGCAAACCTATCCGCTGCTGGAGCTGAGCCTGACCGACAAGGACGATCATGTGATCGCCAAGCGCATCCTCGCGCCAACGGACTACCTGCCGCCGAAACGGCCGGTCGAAGCCGGCATGCCGGGCAACGGCGAGCTCGCCATCACGCTGCACTTCGAGCTCAGCGACCTGAACGCGGTGGGTTATCGCTTGTATTTGTTTTATCCGCAGGGCTGATTCGAGCCGGTTTTCAATTCGGCAAGCTTGCCGCCGGTGCCGCCAACATGGCCGAACCCTGCATGATATAGAGATCATGACCGGATTTTCTCTTGCTTGGGCGCGGCTTGTGCTTGCGGTAAGTATTGCCAGAATGAGGGCTGGGGCAGTATAGTGGCGCAGCCAAAAAACCGGAGGGGAGAGGGCGCGGCAGAGCCGCGACGCCGAAGGCGCAATCACCCGTAATCGCTCAGGCACAAGGTACCATCCGGTTTGGCAACTCTGGAGAGCGGCGGCGCAAGGCCCGCCCACCGAAGGGGCACGTTGGGATTTTTCCCGACAATCTCTCAGGTATCGAGGACAGAGGGGTAGAGCCGGATTTCCGGCTCTACCCCTTTTTCACTTTAATAAGCCGCTGCTTCGGAAAGGTTCTCACATGCTCAAGCAAACCCCGCCCAACCGGGCGCATCGCCACCTCAACGCCAAAATGGTGGATTTCGGCGGTTGGGACATGCCGCTCCATTACGGTTCCCAGTTGGAGGAACACCATCACGTGCGGCGCGATGCCGGCATGTTCGATGTTTCCCACATGCGGGTGATCGATGCCCGCGGGCAAAACGTCCGTGCCTTTCTGCGCGCCTTGCTGGCGAACAATGTGGACAAACTCGCCGTGCCGGGCAAGGCGCTGTATTCCTGCCTGCTGAACGAGGCGGGGGGGGTGATAGACGATTTGATCGTTTATTTCATGTCCGAAGACTGGTTCCGCATCGTGGTCAACGCCGGGACGGCGGAAAAAGATATTGCCTGGATGTGCCTACAGCGCGACCGGCTGGCGCCGGGTCTGGACCTGATGCCGCGTCTCGACTTGGCGATGATCGCGGTGCAGGGGCCAAATGCGCGGGGCTGGGTGTGGCAATCCTTGTCCGGCACGCGAGTGGCGACCGAGCCGCTGCAGCCTTTCCAGGCGGTCGAGGTCGCCCCTTATTTCATCGCCCGTACCGGTTATACCGGGGAAGACGGCTTTGAAATCATGTTGCCGGCGGAGCAGGCCGAAACCGTCTGGCATGTGTTGCAGGCCCACGGCGTGCACCCCATCGGTTTGGGCGCGCGCGACACGCTGCGGCTGGAAGCGGGCATGGCGCTCTACGGCCAGGACATGGACGAGAGCGTATCCCCATTGGAAACGGGCCTGGCTTGGACGGTGGATTTGCAAAGCCCGCGCGACTTTATCGGCAAGGCCGCGTTGCTGGCCCGGCCGGCCACGCGGCAACTGATCGGTTTGCTGCTGCTGGAAAAGGGCGGCGTGTTGCGCAGCCACCAGGCGGTATTCGCTCCGCAAGGCGAGGGCGAGATCACCAGCGGCGGATTTTCCCCCACGCTCAACCAGTCCATCGCGCTGGCGCGGGTGCCCAATGGCGTCGCCGTGGGCGACACGGTCGAAGTGGCGATCCGCGATAAACGCCTGGCCGCGAAGGTCGTGAAGTACCCCTTCGTGCGCAAGGGCAAGGCGTGTTACCGGGATAGCTGAAAAGCCGATTAAACTGACGAATTGAAGACCGGTTAAGAAGATTAGGAGAACGAAAAATGAGCATTCCAGCAGACCTGAAATACGCCAAGACCCACGAGTGGGCCCGGCTCGAAGCGGACGGCACGGTGGCCGTCGGCATCACCCACCACGCCCAGGAATTGCTGGGCGACATGGTATTCGTGGAAATCCCCGCCGTCGGGCGCAAATTGGCCGCTGGCGAAGAGTGCGCGGTGGTGGAATCGGTGAAATCGGCTTCCGACGTGTATGCCCCTGTCGCCGGAGAAGTCGTGGCGGCGAATAGCGAGGTGGAAGGCGCGCCGGAAAGCATCAACCAGGATGCCTACGGCGCCTGGATGTTCAAGATTCGCCCCGACCGTCTTGCCGACCTGGACGGCTTGCTCGACGCCGCCGCTTACCAAGCGGTGGTGGACAGCGACGCCCACTAGCCCGTTGCTCAAACTCAGGATTAGAGATGCCATTCATCCCCCATACCGATGACGATATCCGCGCGATGCTGGCCAGCATCGGCGCCTCC
>JAIOJO010000244.1 GCA_019911985.1 Sulfuricellaceae bacterium
GGCGCGCATATCGACATCGAGCACGGCGACGTCGTGGCGAAGGCCTCGCGGCTAAAAGGCGCGCGCCTATTCATGGACCTGGTGACCGTGACCGGGACCGAAAATCTGATGATGGCGGCGGCTTTGGCCGACGGCACCAGCTACCTGGAAAACGCCGCGCGCGAGCCGGAAGTGGTGGATTTGGCGAATTGCCTGAAAGCGATGGGCGCCGACATCGAGGGCGCGGGCAGCGACGTGATTGTCGTCCGGGGCGTGGAGCGCCTGCATGGCGCCAGCCACCAAGTGATGCCCGACCGCATCGAGGCCGGCACCTTTTTGGTGGCGGCGGCCAGTACCGGCGGCAAAGTGAAACTGAACAAGGTGAACCCGGACAGTCTCGACGCCGTGCTGGAAAAATTGCGCGAAGCCGGGGCCACCGTCGAAACCGGCGACGACTGGATCAGCCTGGAAATGCGCGGCCCGCTCAAATCGGTGAATGTGCGCACCGCGCCCTATCCGGCGTTTCCGACCGATATGCAAGCCCAGTTCATGGCGCTGAACAGCATAGCCGAAGGCACCGCGACGGTCACCGAAACCATTTTCGAAAATCGCTTCATGCACGTGCAGGAACTGCGCCGCCTGGGCGCGAACATCGAAGTGGAAGGCAACACCGCCGTGGTGCGCGGCGTCGGCGAACTGCAAGGGGCAACGGTCATGGCCACCGACTTGCGCGCCTCCGCCAGCCTGATCATCGGCGGCTTGATCGCCCAGGGCGAAACCGTGGTGGACCGCATCTACCATGTGGATCGCGGTTACGAATGCATAGAGGAAAAACTCTCCCAATTGGGCGCGCGGATACGGCGCTCCCATTAACCGCGCGGGCCGGGCGCGGTGTCTTCGGGTTTCTGAGTCTTGGCTATGATTAGGCTCTGATATCCGGTAGAGTCCTGAAAGTGCGTTGGTGCGTTGGATGGAGCCGTGTCGCGGCAATGTTTCCGAATCGGAGGAGTCATAATGGAATCGAAAAAACCGTTGAAAAAATTGGCGCCGGCAACGCTTGGAGTCGGCTTGCTGGTGGCGGCGCAGGCGGCGTTCGGCAAGGGGGGCGGGAGTACGACCGGCGGTACGGGTAAGGGATCGCTGGGTGTGAACACCCTTTCCTTGGACGAATTGCCCACGACGAATGCCCAGGTTTGCTATGCGCCCGCGCAGCAGATCAGTTCGTCCCAAGTGGTGCCTAATGAGATTACTGTCGCGGTAGCCAATACCTCCTCGACGGTGCAGATGACTTTTTCCGTCGGCGATGTTTTGCCTTCAAGCAAAGATAACACGCTGTTCCTGGCTTACTCGGACGCGAAAACGACGACCCCGGCGTTCGCCACGCCGAGTTCAAGCAACTCTTTCGCGTTGGCCGGGGGCTTGCAGCTTTTGGCCGTATACAGTATTCCGGCACTGGCGGATGTTGCGCAACCCCAAGTGTCTATCGGTCAAGCAAGCAGCAAGCCGCGGGCCAAAATGGTTTTCGAGGTCAACCTCAGTCCGGCGAAAATCGCTCAGCTCATCAGTTCCAGCAAGAACAAAATATACTTCCAGGCCGGCATCGTGCCGTCAGCCGATCTTGCGGCCAACCGCTTCGACAGCATGATTCTTTCCGAAGTGGATACGGTGACGTTCGCCTCCACTTGCCCAACGGGCAATACGTCGGTGACGGCCAATGGCAGCGGCGGTAAGAGCGTGAGCACGTCGGGGGGTACGTCCCTGGGTAAATCTTCGACGGGCAGTAAAACGTCCAGCTCCACTTCGACGGGAAGCAAGACCACCACCGGGTCTTCGACCGGCAGCAAGACAACGACCCCGGCTGCTCCTGCCCCGGCCAGCGGCGGTAAAACGAGTAGCACCACGACTTCGACCAGTGGCGGCAAGTAAGCCGGGGGGTATCCAAGGGGGTAAGCTTATGCCCTGCCCGGCATTTGGGGTGTAGGCTTGCTGCTGTCTAATTCCGGGCGCTCATTGTCGATCCGGCAATCCGCCCCGGACGATGCGGCTCTGTTGTTGGAGGCTTATCGCGACGAATCCTTCGTGCGCCTCTACCGTTCCAATAGTCTCGATCAGTCGATCGATGATCTGCGCGCCGCGCTGGCCGAAAGGCAGGACGCTTCGCCGGCGGAATCCGCCTACCTCGAATTCATTATCGAACACCGCCGCCACGGCCCGATCGGCGTGGCCGCGCTAGGGGATTATTCCGCCCTCCATCGCCGGGCCGAATTTCTCGTAGGCATCTTTTCCGAAGAACACCGGCATGGCGGTTACGGTATCGAAGCCACCCTGCTGACGCTCGATTTGGCCTTCAACGAATACGGCTTGAACAAGGTGTATGCCTACGCTTACGAATACAATGAGTATTCGCATAAGAACATGATAGGACTGGGTTTCGTCCACGAGGCGACGCTCAAGCAGCACCATTATTCGCTACGCGAAAAACGTCACGTCTCGCTGTTCATGGACAGCATCGTTTTGGAGGATTTTCGCGCCCATCGCAAAATCCGGCGGCTATCCCTACGGATGGTGGGGCGGGATATTACCCAAGCCAATCAGGTATTCAGGATAGGCGAGGCGCAAGAAATTCCTCTCGATGCGGCGGCGGGCCTGGCGGCGGCATTAGGTGCGCTGCACGGCGGCGGATAAAGGCATACTGCGACATTTGAATACGGCCTGGCGGCGGATGCGCGCCGGCATCGAATTTCAGAAAATCGAAAAAGCCTCAGCGTCCTCGGCGTCCTCTGCGGTAAAATGCCATCTCACCCAACTTTTAGAATTAGAGATACTGCTGTGAACGGCATCACTATCGCCCTTTCCAAGGGCCGCATTTTCGAGGAAACCACACCTTTGCTGGCCGCGGCGGGCATTGTTCCGCTGGAAGACCCGGAATCCTCGCGCAAGCTGATCCTGGATACCAACCGTCCGGATGTCCGCCTGATCATCGTGCGCGCTTCCGACGTGCCGACTTATGTCCAGCATGGCGCCGCCGATATGGGCATCGCCGGCAAGGATGTGCTGTACGAACATGGCGGCGACGGCCTGTATCAGCCGCTAGACCTGCAAATCGCCAAGTGCCGCATGATGGTGGCGGTGCGGGAGGGCTTCGATTACGAGCGGTCGGTGCATCAAGGGGCGCGCTTGCGGGTGGCGACCAAGTATGTGAAAACGGCCCGCGAGCATTTCGCCCGCAAGGGCGTGCATGTCGATTTGATCAAGCTTTACGGTTCGATGGAGCTGGCGCCCTTGGTCGGCCTGGCCGACGCCATCGTAGACTTGGTGAGCAGCGGCGGCACGCTGCGCGCCAATAATCTGGTCGCGGTGGAGGACATCATGGCGATCAGCTCCCGGCTGGTGGTCAACCAGGCGGCGCTCAAGCTCAAGCGCGAAACGATACGCCCGCTAATCGATACGTTTGCGGCGTGCTTGAAGAAACGCTAGCCTCCCTAGCAGACGAGCCGCGTCAGCTAGACTCGGGACTCGGACGTTTTTTCCTCTGTTTCAAGCGGCTTCTAACCCTAGCCCATTGAATTAAAACCCATCCTGCCCGGTCGTTTGCCGGGCATACCGCCTGCGGCATCGCGACGCATTTCCCGCTGCACAAAAACCGACTAAGATGGATTTGCCGGTTAAGCCTCTTTCAGAAACTGAATGGGAGTGTGTTCATGGGAAATTCATTCGGACCCCGCCTTTTCGCAGCTTCTAAGTTCAGAACGTGGGGCCAAGCGCTACGGAACAAACCGCTGCTGCGTCACCTCTCCATCGTGCTTCTGCTCAAGGTTGCCCTGCTTTGGCTACTGTGGGCTACCTTCATCCGCGGCCATCGCATCGAAGTAGACTCTGCGCAAATGGGGAGCCGCCTTTCTTCGGTTTTCTCTGGCTCAACAGGAGGTAACAATGATCGACCCGTCCGTTGTTGACCTGTCGCGGCTGCAATTCGCCGCGACAGCCCTGTATCACTTTCTCTTCGTCCCGCTGACGCTGGGGTTGTCGTGGCTGCTGGTGGCGATGGAGGCGGCCTACGTGATGAGCGGTAAGCCGATCTACAAGGAGATGACCCGCTTTTGGGGCAAGCTCTACGGCATCAATTTCGCCCTGGGCGTCACCACCGGGCTGACCATGGAATTTCAGTTCGGCACCAACTGGGCGTATTACTCCCATTACGTGGGCGACATCTTCGGCGCGCCGCTGGCCATCGAGGGGCTGATGGCCTTCTTCCTGGAATCGACCATGGCGGGGCTGTTCTTTTTCGGCTGGGACCGGCTTTCAAAAGTCGGGCACTTGACCGTCACCGCCCTCATGGCGCTGGCCACCAACCTCTCCGCCGTGCTCATCCTGATCGCCAACGGCTGGATGCAGGACCCGGTCGGCTCGTCGTTCAACCCCGTCACCATGCGCATGGAGCTGCACGACTTCTGGGCGCTGGTGTTCAACCCGGCGGCACAGGCCAAGTTCGTGCATACCGTTTCTGCGGGTTATGTCACCGGCTCCATTTTCGTGCTGGCGATTTCCTCCTGGTACCTGATGAAGGGCCGGCACCTGGAATTCGCGCGCCGCTCCTTCCGCATCGCGGCCTCCTTCGTCTTGGCCTCGGCGCTTTCCGTGATCGTGTTGGGGGACGAATCCGGCTACGCCGTGTCCGAGAGCCAGAAATCCAAGCTGGCCGCCATCGAGGCGATGTGGGAGACCGAACCTGCCCCCGCCGGATTCAATTTGCTGGCTTGGCCCAACGAGGAAAAACAGGCCAACGATTGGGCGGTGCGCATCCCTTATATGCTGGGGCTGATCGCCACCCGTTCCAGCGACAAGATGCTGCCCGGCATTCGTGAGATACGCGCGGAAAACAGGACGCGCATCGTCTCCGGCATCGAAGCTGTCGCCGCTCTGGATGCCATGCGCCAGAATCCGCAGGACGAAGCCGCGCGCGCCCGCTTCAGGGAACATGAAAAGGACATGGGTTATGGCTTGTTGCTCAAGAAATATAGCGAAAATATAAGCCAGGCCACGCCGCAGATGATCGACCAAGCCGCGCAGGATTCGGTGCCACGGGTCGCGCCTCTATTCTGGACTTTCCGCGGCATGGTGCTGATCGCTTTCTCCATGCTGGCCTTGTTCGCGTTCTCGTTTTGGC
>JAIOJO010000245.1 GCA_019911985.1 Sulfuricellaceae bacterium
ATAGATAACGATCCCGAAGCGCGAATTATCGTTCAACGGCTTGCTGCGCCCCGTTTCCCGGCCTCTGCACAACTAGCTCTCCCAGCGAGGCTGGCGGCTGGGTTCCACACCCTAGATCTCGGCGGGACGCAATGGCGAGTCTATGTCCGCATTTTAAAATCGGGCGAACGCCTTGCGGTCGCCCAGGAAACCCAGGTACGCGGCGAGGCCGCTCGCGATAGCGCCTTGCGCACCTTATTTCCATTGATTGCGCTGATTCCCTTGCTGGCGTTCTTTTCCCGGCATCTGGTCAGCGCCAGCTTGGCTCCGGTTCGCGCCCTTGCCCAGGTTGCCGACGCGCAGCCGGAGGACCGCCCCGCCGCGCTGCCCACCGCCCAGGTGCCGGACGAGATCGCCCCTTTCGTGCAATCGATCAACCGGCTGCTTGTACGAATCAACCGCCTGATGGAGCAACAGCGGCGCTTTATCGCCGATGCCGCGCATGAGTTGCGCTCGCCTTTGACCGCGCTGTCGCTACAAGTGCAGAACCTGGAACGGGCCGAATCGCTGGCACTCTGCAAGGAGCGGCTGCTTCCGCTCAAGGCGGGCTTGGAGCGCTCCCGCCACCTGCTCGACCAATTGTTGAGCCTGGCCCGGCAGCAGACAAACATGGATAAGCGGCAGCAAGTCGATCTGGCCGAAATGGCCCAGTCCGTGATCGAGGAGTTGTTTCCGCTGGCGGAAATAAAACGTATTGACTTGGGATTGGAACAGCAGGGCCGAATCCTGATCGATGCGGAAACCTCGGCCGTCCATGTGCTGCTGCGCAACGCGGTAGACAATGCCTTGCGCTATACGCCGGAAGGCGGCGAAGTCACGATACGCGTGAGTTCCAGCGGTGCAGAAGCCGTTCTGGAGGTTATCGACAACGGCCCCGGCATTCCGAAGGAAGAGCGGGAGCGGGTTTTCGACGCTTTCTACCGGATGCCCGGTAGCCCCGACGGCGGCAGCGGCCTGGGATTGGCGATTGCCCGCAATGCTGCCGACCGCTTGGGGGGAACCGTCACGCTTGAAGAGCGAACGGATGGAACTGGGCTGGTCTTTGTCTACCGCCAGCGTCTGGCAGGCGCCTTGTTGCGTTAAATGCCGCCCCCCGAACGGCGGACGCAACACCCATCGACCGTAGAGCACTGTTCTTCTGCTGCGAGTTAGCCTAATCGCGGAAATTCTGGAACTGCAGCGGGAAGTCGGCTATCGATTTCTTCACCAGTTGGATCGCTTCCTGCAAAAAGTCGCGCTTGGCGCCCGTCACCCGCACCGTGTCGCCCTGGATGCTGGCCTGGACTTTCAGCTTGCTGTCCTTGATCAGCTTGACGATTTTTTTCGCCAGCTCGATTTCCACTCCGGTTTTCACCGTGACCGTCTGCTTCATCTTGTTGCCGCTGACTTTCTCGGACTTGCCCTTGTCCAGGCTGCGCACGTCGATATTGCGCTTGATGAGCTTCTGGCTCAGCACGTCGAGCACCTGCTCCAGCTTGAAATCGTCGTCGGCGTACAAGGTCAGCTCGAACTCGGATTGCTCCACGCGGGCATCCGACCCCTTGAAATCGAAACGGTTGGCGATTTCCTTGTTGGCTTGGTCGAGCGCGTTGCGCAATTCTTGCTTATCGACTTCGGAAACGATATCGAACGAGGGCATGGCCTAAACTCCTAATGGAAATGGCAAACGTAATCCAAGGTTTCCAGGGTTTCGATGTCGAAACGGCTGTTGCCCGGCACGCTGAAGGATTCTCCGCCGCGATAGGTTTTCCATTCGGATTCGCCGTCCAGGCGGATTTTGCACACACCGGCGTTGAGTTCCATGGTTTCCGGCGCGCCGGTATTGAAAGTCAGGCTACTGGGGAAAATCACGCCGACGGATTTTTTGCTGCCGTCGGGAAACTGCACGGTATGGCTGACGCACTTGCCGTCGAAGTAGATGTTGGCTTTTTTGTAGACGCTGACGTTGTCGAACTGTGACATGCTTTGACTCCTTAAGATCAAGCGCAGAGGCGGTTAACTGTTTTTAACGATTTTGCAACTTGGCCGCGATGCGCATCCGCAGCGCGTTGAGCTTGATGAAGCCGCCCGCGTCCGCCTGGTTGTAGGCACCGGCATCGTCCTCGAAGGTGGCGATGGTCTAGTCGAACAGCGAATCGGTCTTGGAGTCGCGGCCGACGACGATGACGTTGCCCTTGTACAGCTTGACCCGCACGTAGCCGTTGACGTGGCTTTGGGTGTGGTCGATCAGCACCTGCAGCGCGCGGCGCTCCGGCGCCCACCAGTAGCCGTTGTAGATCAGGCTGGCGTAGCGCGGCATCAAGTCGTCTTTCAAGTGCGCCACTTCGCGGTCCAGCGTGAGGGACTCGATCGCGCGGTGCGCTTTCAGCATGATGGTGCCGCCGGGGGTTTCGTAACAGCCGCGGGACTTCATACCGACATAGCGGTTTTCCACCAGGTCGAGGCGGCCGATGCCGTGCTTGCCGCCGAGGCGGTTGAGTTCCGCCAGCATCGCGGCGGCGGACAGTTTCTTGCCGTTGAGGGCGACCGGGTCGCCGTTCTGGTATTCGATGTCTAGGTATTCCGCCTGGTCGGGGGCTTTCTCCGGCGATACCGTCCAGCGCCACATATCCTCTTCCGCCTCGGCGGCGGGGTCTTCCAGGTGGCGGCCTTCGTAGCTGATGTGCAGCAGGTTGGCGTCCATGGAATAAGGGCTGCCGCCCTGCTTGTGCTTCATCTCGACCGGAATGCCGTGCCGCTCGGCGTAGGCCAGCAGCTTTTCGCGCGAGAGCAAGTCCCACTCGCGCCAGGGGGCGATGATCTTGATGTCCGGGTTGAGTGCATAAGCGCCCAATTCGAAACGCACCTGGTCGTTGCCCTTGCCGGTGGCACCGTGGGAAATGGCGTCGGCGCCGGTTTCGCGGGCGATTTCGATGAGGCGCTTGGCGATCAGCGGCCGGGCGATGGAAGTGCCGAGCAGGTATTCGCCTTCATACACGGTGTTGGCGCGGAACATCGGGAAGACGAAATCGCGCACGAATTCCTCGCGCAGGTCGTCGATGTAGATTTCCTTGATGCCGAATTTCTGGGCCTTTTCCCGTGCCGGTTCGAGTTCCTCGCCCTGGCCGATGTCGGCGGTGAAGGTGACGACCTCGCAGTGATAGGTGTCTTGCAGCCATTTCAGGATGACCGAGGTATCCAGCCCGCCGGAATAGGCGAGAACGACTTTGTTGATATTGCTCATTACGGTACTCGCTTAAACTAAAAACTCATGAACCGCAAAGGACGCGAAGGTACGCGCAGGAATTTCATAACAAGTTTTTCCTTTGCGTGCCTTCGCGTCCTTCGCGGTAAAAATCAGCTCTCGATTTTGCCCAGCAGAAGATATTCCATCAGCGCTTTCTGCACATGCAGCCTATTTTCCGCCTCGTCCCACACCACGCTGTGCGGGCCGTCGATCACCTCCGCCGCCACTTCCTCGCCGCGGTGGGCGGGCAGGCAGTGCATGAAGAGGGCGTCCGGCTTGGCCAGGCCCATCATTTCCGCGTCCACCTGCCAGTGCTCGAAGTCGCGCAGCCGCTCCTCGTTTTCCGCCTCGAAACCCATGCTGGTCCACACGTCGGTGGTCACCAAGTCGGCGTCCCGCGCCGCTTCCAGGGGATCGGAAAACTCCTCGTAATGGTCGGTGCCGTAGAGGCCGGCGCGTTCGGGCTCGACTTCGTAGCCCGGCGGGGTGGAAACGTGAACGTTGAAATCCAGCACTTCCGCCGCCTGCAGCCAGGTGTTGCAGACATTGTTGGAATCGCCGATCCAGGTCACGGTTTTGCCTTTAATGCTGCCGCGCTGTTCGATAAAGGTAAAAATATCCGCCAGAATCTGGCAGGGATGGTATTCGTTGGTCAGGCCGTTGATGACCGGCACGCGGGAATGGGCGGCGAAGCGCTCGATGATGTCTTGCTCGAAGGTGCGGATCATCACCAAATCGCTCATGCGCGAGATGACTTGCGCGGCGTCTTCCACCGGCTCGCCGCGCCCCAGTTGCGAGTCGCGGGTATTCAGGTAGATCGCCGCGCCGCCGAGTTGTTGCATACCCGCCTCGAAAGACAGCCGCGTGCGCGTGCTCGCCTTCTCGAAGATCATCACCAGCGAGCGGTCGTGCAGCGGGTGATAGGTCTGATAGGCCTTGAACTGAGCCTTGATCCAGCGCGTGCGCTGGAAGAGATGCTCGAATTCCTCGCGCGATAAATCTTTAAATTGTAAAAAGTGTTTTAGTTGCATACATTACTCCGGTTCGCTCACCGGCCCGATTCCACCCTATCCAGCCAGAAACGCCTTGATCAGCAAGGCCAAGGCATCGATCAGATGTTGCGCTTCGTCGCGCTGCATAATCAGCGGCGGCAGCAAACGCACCACTTTATCGGCCGTGACATTAATCAGAAGGCCGCGCTCCAGCGCCATTTTCACCAAATCGCCGCAGGGGCGGTCGAGCTGAATACCCACCATCAGGCCCAGGCCGCGCACCTCGACATAGCCCGCTGTACCGCCCAGGGCTTGATGCAAGCCGCTGCGCAGAAATTCGCCGAGTTCGGCCGCGCGCGGCACCAAGCCGTCTTCCTCGATAACGGCGAGCGTCGCCAAGGCGGCGGCACACGCCAGCGGATTGCCGCCGAAGGTGGAACCGTGATTGCCCGGCTTGAATACCTCCGCCGCCGCGCCCTTGGCCAAGCAAGCGCCGATCGGCACGCCCGAACCCAGGCCCTTAGCCAAAGCCATAACGTCCGGGACGATACCCGCATGCTGGAAAGCAAACCAAGCGCCGGTGCGGCCGATGCCGGTCTGCACCTCGTCCAGCATCAACAGCCAGCCCTGGCGGTCGCACAATTCGCGCAGCCCCTGCAGATAGGCGGCATCCGGCGTCTGGATACCGCCTTCGCCCTGCACCGGTTCGACCATTACGGCCACGACGTTGGGATTGTGCTCGGCCACTTGGGCCACGGCGGCGATATCGTTGTAAGGAACGCGTAAAAAACCGCTGACCAAGGGCTCGAAACCCGCTTGCACCTTGCGGTTCCCGGTCGCGGTCAAGGTCGCCATGGTGCGGCCGTGAAACGCTTTTTCCATCACGACGATGACGGGGTTTTCCACCCCTTTGTTGTGGCCGTAGAGGCGTGCCAGCTTGATGGCCGCTTCGTTCGCCTCGCAGCCGGAATTGCAGAAAAACACGCGATCCATGCCGGACAACTGCGCCAACCGGTCGGCCAAGCGCTCTTGGTTGGCGATGTGGTAGACGTTGGAGGTATGGATCAGCTTGCCGGCTTGCTCGCAGATAGCGCGCACCAGTCTCGGATGCGCATGCCCGAGCCCGCTCACCGCAATGCCGCCGAGCGCATCGAAATATTTATTCCCTTGCTCGTCCCACAGCCAGCAGCCCTCGCCCCGTTCGAAAGTAACGGGCAAGCGGTTATAAGTGTTCATTAAGTGCGACATATCCGTACCTGAATAAATGCTTACGGCGGCCTAAAGCCGCCGTGTGCCTTGATCTCGCCCGGCTTTAAACGAAGCCGGCCTGTGCTGCGACATTTCCCGGCACGCTAGCGGGAAACGAACTTTTTAGCCGAAAACCGGGCTTCGTGCAAGCGCTATCTACCCGGTATTCGCGTTGCGATTCTATCATCTTCATGCCATTTGTGCTGAACGCGCAGGCCGAACCCAAGCCGTAAGCGGCTGCCGACAGGCGCACAATACCGCTCCGCCGCCAGGCTCGGAATCCGAAACCGCCATGCGCAAACCGGCTTGCTTGTCCTGCATGGCGGCGGCGAAGCCCTTGTTTCCCTACCCCGTTTTTAAAACATCGGCGTAAGGGCAAAACGCTTAAAAATTTAACTTTACTTTGCCCCGCAAGCGGGCTAGTGTTTAACCGTAGCGAAGCGTTATTTGTTTTTTGAAAGGAAGCATTATGGATATTTCTCAAGCCAGTTCCTTATCCAGCATCGTGTCGTCGGTTTCTTCCAGCAGCGACAATGCCGGCATCTCGGTACTGAAGAAAGCCTTGGACAACCAAACCCAAACGGCCGCGCAGCTAGTCAACAGCTTGCCTCAACCGACCAAACCGACCCCGGTTGGCGGGCTTGGCAACAATATCGACGTTAAAGCCTAGACTTAATAAAGAACCTATCCGCAAAAAACCCCGCAACGCGGGGTTTTTTCATTTAGGCCAAGAACATTTGCAGCAGGTCATTGAGAAAATCGCGCCCTTTTTCCGTTGGGCGAATTTGCTGCTCGTCCTGCGCCAACAAACCGCGCGCCTGCGCTTGCCGCAAAATCGGCGCCACCGTCTCCAGCGCCAAACCGGTGCGGGCCTCGAACAAGGGAGGCGAAAAACCGTCCGTCAAGCGCAGCGCATTCATCATGAACTCGAAAGGAAGATCGGCGGCAGTCAACACCCGCTCATCCCGCACCGCCTGACCTTGCCGGGCTTGCGCCACATACTGCGAGGGCTGGCGGAAACGTTCCTGACGGACAATGCGCCCCGGCAAACTGATTTTGCTGTGGGCGCCCGCGCCGATGCCCAGGTAATCGCCGAAATTCCAGTAGTTCAAATTATGCAGGCAACGCCGCCCGGTGCTCGCGTAAGCCGATATCTCGTAGCGCCGGTAGCCGCCTTCGGCGAGCCGCTCGGCCACGGCCTGCTGCATGTCCGCCGCCAAATCGGCGTCCGGCAGGGACGGCGGCGAGCGATGGAAGCGAGTGCCCGGCTCCAAGGTCAATTGGTAGGCGGAAATGTGCTGCGGAGCGAAAGCGATGGCCTCGCTCATATCCTGCAGCGTCTCGGCTAAAGTCTGTTCCGGCAAGGCGAACATCAAGTCGAGATTGATATTGTCGAAATGGCGCCTCGCGCATTCCACCGCGGCCCGCGCCTGGCGGTCGTCGTGAATCCGGCCCAAGGCCTGCAGATGATGCGGATTGAAGCTCTGAATGCCGATGGACAGGCGATTCACGCCGGCGGCACGGAATGCGGAGAACTTATCCGCCTCGAACGTGCCGGGGTTGGCTTCCAAGGTAATTTCCGCATCGGCCACAAGCGGCAGCCGCGCCCGCACGCCGCCGAGGATATCGTCCAGCGCGCGTTCCGACAGCAGGCTGGGCGTGCCTCCGCCGAAGAATATCGAGCTTAGCTTACGCCCCCACACCAAGGGCAGCGCCTGTTCCAAGTCGGCGAGCAAGGCCGCCGTATACTCGGCCTCCGGCACCTCGCCCCGCGCTTCATGGGAATTAAAGTCGCAATAGGGGCATTTTTTGACGCACCAAGGGATATGGATGTAGAGAGAAAGCGGTAAGGGGCGATGCGTAAGGGGTGACGGGAAAGGTTTATCACTAGCAGTTTCCCATTCCTCATTCCTCATTCCTCATTCCTCATTCCCCCAGTTTTTCCACCAGTTGCGCCAGTGCCTTGCCGCGGTGGCTGATCTTGTTCTTCTGCTCCAGCGAAATTTCCGCCCCGGTCTGCCCCAGTTCAGGAATCAGGAAATAGGGATCGTAACCGAAGCCGCCGCTACCGCGCGGCTGGTCGATGATTTCGCCGTACATAGCCCCCTCGGCGATGATGGGCTGGGGGTCTTCCGGCCAGCGCACCAGCACGATGACGCAATAATAGTGGGCGCGGCGGTTCGCCTGCCCTTGCAGCACTTGGATCAGTTTTTCGTTGTTGCGCAGGTCGGATTTCGGCTCCCCGGCGAAACGGGCGGAATAGACGCCGGGCGCGCCGTTCAAGGCATCGACGCAAATCCCGGAATCGTCCGCCAAGGCGGGCAGGCCGGAATGGGCGGAGGCGTGGCGCGCCTTGGTCAGGCAGTTTTCGATGAAGGTGCAATAAGGCTCTTCCGCTTCCGGGATATTGAAGGCGGACTGCGGCAGCACTTCGAAATCGAGAGGCGAAAGGATCGCGCCGATTTCACGCAACTTGCCGGGGTTATTGGAAGCGATAACGAGTTTTTGCATGTTGTGAGTGCCCTGATTTATTTTGAAAGTGGATTTATCCCTCGGCCAGCGCTTCGTTCTGTAATGCGAACAACTGCCGGATGCCGTGTTCCGCCAAATCCACCATCGCGTCCATCTGCTCGCGGCTGAAGGGTTCGCCCTCGGCGGTTCCCTGCACCTCCACCAGACCGCCGCCCGCCGTCATCACCACGTTCATATCGGTGTCGCAGTCGGAGTCTTCCCGGTAATCCAGATCGAGCACCGGCACGCCCTGAAAAATGCCGACGGAAATCGCCGCCACTTGGTCGCGCAGCGGCGTGGCGTCCAATATCTGCTTATGCAGCAATAAGGAAACCGCGTCGTGCAGCGCAACATAGGCGCCGGTGATGCTGGCGGTGCGGGTGCCGCCGTCGGCCTGAATCACATCGCAGTCGATCTGGATGGTGCGTTCGCCGAGTTGAGCCAAATCCACCACCGCGCGCAGGGAGCGCCCGATCAGCCGCTGGATTTCCTGGGTGCGCCCGGATTGCTTGCCCGATGCCGCCTCGCGCGACATGCGGCTGCCGGTGGAGCGCGGCAGCATGCCGTATTCCGCCGTTACCCAGCCCTGGCTCTTGCCGCGCAGGAAAGGCGGCACTTTTTCCTCGACGCTGGCGGTGCAGATGACCTGGGTGTCGCCGCATTCGATCAACACCGAGCCTTCGGCGTGCTTGGTGTAACGGCGGGTGATGCGGATGGAGCGCAACTGGTTCGGGGCACGGCTACTGGGGCGCATGGCAAGATCTCGTTCGATGGGGATAGCGCTAATTATACGCCGCCTACTTCGAATATTTCTTGATGGCGGCCTGGATCTCGCTGATGGCCTGTTCGATATCCTCGTTGCCGAAGGCCGCCGCATCCGCTTGAAACCCCTGCATCTGCGTACTCACCGCGTTGCGCGACATGACCGCGGTGGAAATCGCCGCAGGGTTGACCGCCTGGCCCTGCTCGCCCCATGCCAAGCCGACGCCGCTGAGGTTATCGCTACCCTGGCCGGCGCGGTATTCGGCATGGTTTAGCAATTCCTCGATAGCATGCTGCAGCGGATAGGCTTCCAAGATCGAGGCAATTTCGTTCACCGCCAGCATGCCCCACAAACCGTCGCTGCAAAGCAGCAATTTATCGCCATCTACCAAGGGCAGGCGCGCGGACAACTCCACATCCGGCGGGAAATCGCCGCCCAGGCAATTGTAGATTTTGTTGCGTTCGGGATGCGTGTTCATCTGCGCTTCGCTGATGCGCCCCTGGTCGAACAGCATCTGCACCCGGGAGTGGTCGCGGGTGCGGGTCAGCAGTTTACCGTAGCGGAAAAAATACAGGCGGGAATCGCCGACATGAGCCCAGTACGCCACATCCTGCTGCACCACGCACGCCACGCAGGTGGTGCGCGGGTGGTCGCTGAGATGTCGTTCCTTGGCGTAGTTGTCGATGGCTTCGTGGGCGTTTTCCATCGACGCCTTGAGAAAAGCCAGCGGATCGCGCAAGGTCGGCTGAGCTTGCTTGCGAAAGCTATCGGCGATCAGCTCCACCGCGATTTGCGCCGCCACCTCGCCATGAAAATGTCCGCCCATGCCGTCGGCCACGACCATCAGCAATGCATCGCGGCTATAGGCATAGGCCACCCTATCCTGGTTGTACTGGCGGCCGCCCTGGCGGCTGGTTTGGTAGATCGCGAATTTCATGGTTTAGCCTTGGCTTTTAGCCCCACTCGCTGCCCGATCTGGCCCAGCGCCTGCCGGGCCTTGCCGATAAAACCGGGCGTCGCGGCAGGCGGGTTGAGCAAGGCCTTTTGCAACGCAAACACGCTTTGCGGGCGCTCCAAGTGGTTCAGGCGCAAGCACCAGTCGATGGTTTCCAGCAAGTGATCGGAATACAAACCGCGCCAGATTTTTTTCGCCGACACGTACTTGTCCTTGACCATGCGGGCATCGGCGGCCTGCGGCGCCTGCCCCGCCAGGCACGCGAAGAGGCTGGCGCCGACGCTGTAGACATCGCTCCACGGCCCCAGTTCGTCGTGCCTGTTGTATTGCTCCGGCGCGGCGAAGCCCGGCGTATACATCGGCGTCAGCATATTCTTCTCGTTCACCAAAGTCTGCCGGGCCGCGCCGAAATCCAGCAGCACCGGCGAGCCGTCGAGCCGGATATAGATATTCGCCGGCTTGATATCGAGATGCAGCAATTTGTGGGTATGCACTTCGCGCAAGCCGTTGAGCAACTCGGCAAAAACGCGGCGGATGAAATTATCCGTGATATCCGCTTTCTGGTTATGAATCAAATACTGCAGGGTCTTGCCGCGCTCGTAACGCATCACCAGGTAGACGGTGTCGTTGGCGCGGAAGAAATTCGTCACGCGCACCACGTTGGGATGGGCGATCTTGGCGAGCGCGCGGCCCTCCTCGAAAAAACACTTCATGCCGTAACGGAAGCCGGCCAGGTTTTCCCCCGACGTCGCCTGCACCACGTCGCTGCCGGATCGCGTAGCCAGGCTGGCGGGCAAATACTCCTTAATCGCCACCGGCTCGTCGTTCTCGTCGTAGGCGAGGTATACGATACCGAATCCGCCGTGACTCAACTGCCGGCCGATACGGTAATTTTGTAGCTGGTATCCCGGCGGCAGCGCCGCCTGGTCGGATAGGATTGCCATTCGCCCGCGTCTCGTGAAATATGATATGTTTGTCCGCGCCCATTATTCAGCAGCGCACTGAAGATTGCAAAACCCGTTCGCCGGAGTCCCTTAGCATGAAAACCGCAATATATAGCATGACCGGCTACGCCGCGGCTTCCCGTGAACTCGGCGCCGGTTCGCTCAACCTGGAACTGCGGTCGGTCAACCACCGCTACCTGGACATCCAGTTCCGCCTCAGCGACGAATTCCGGCCCTTGGAAAGCCCGTTGCGGGAAGCCATAGGCAAGAACCTCAGCCGCGGCAAGGTCGACTGCCGCCTCAATTTCACCCCCCACGCCGGCGGCCAAACCGGGCTTCAGCTCAACGACGCCCTGGTGGCGCAACTCGCGGCGCTCAACGAAACC
>JAIOJO010000246.1 GCA_019911985.1 Sulfuricellaceae bacterium
CTCCGAAAGAAGCGCGCAAGAATACCTTAGTATGGATTTTCAAGCAAGGGCGGGGTGTTTTGGTCCAAGGATATGGGGGCGCCTCCGGTCTGCTAGCAGGGTAGGAAGTTTTTGCATGGGGCGGCATGCAGGCCTTCAAGCCCGACATTCCCTTAAATTTACTTGAGGATAGGCTATGAAAAATCGCTGCCAGCCTAGTATTTTAAAACCTGTGCCACGCGTATCGCGCTACCTTTCCTTCTTCCTGAAACCGGATGTCGACCCGAGGCCCGCTATCCATGCGTTATGCGGCATGGATTTCGGCGATA
Organism: Sulfuricellaceae bacterium; assembly: GCA_019911985.1. Classification (GTDB taxonomy): domain Bacteria; phylum Pseudomonadota; class Gammaproteobacteria; order Burkholderiales; family UBA9220; genus JAIOJO01. The sequence continues at coordinate 309 of JAIOJO010000246.1, forward strand.
AGTGCGTTGTCGGTTTCGGTCGGTCCTTGGTACTGGCCTTAGGTTCCGATATTGAGGCTTTGCGCGTTTTTCCGGCTATGGTCGGTCCCGGCGTAGATATACCTTCCACGCCATTTTCGCTGTGGTTCTGGTTGCGGGGTGAGGATCGCGGCGAACTCGTTCATCGGAGCAAACAAATTCGCCGCCTACTGGAGGGAGCGTTCGATTTAAGTCAGGCGATCGACGGATTCCGCTATGGGGCTGGCCTCGATCTGACTGGATATGAAGATGGGACGGAAAACCCCAAGGACGCCGATGCGCTTGAGGCGGCGATTGTTCATGGACAAGTACCCGGAATGGACGGTTCCAGTTTTGTCGCGGTTCAGCAGTGGGTGCATGATCTCGATCATTTCCAGGCTATGCCGCAAGCGGAGCAAGACAATACGATAGGGCGGCGGCAGAGCGACAACGAGGAGATAGGCGATGCCCCTCTTTCGGCCCACGTAAAAAGAACGGCTCAGGAAAGCTACCAGCCGGAGGCGTTTATTCTCCGGCGTTCAATGCCTTGGTCGGACGCGAATAAGGAGGGCCTGGTTTTTGTCGCGTTCGGGAAAAGCTTCGATGCCTTCGAGGCGTTGCTGAAGCGGATGACCGGCGCGGAAGATGGCGTCGTCGATGCCTTGTTTCGGTTCACGCGTCCCGTTTCCGGCGCTTACTATTGGTGCCCACCCGTTGTCCAGGGCCGACTCGATTTATCCTGGTTGGACTTGTCATCTTGAGCGGGTCTATCTTGGTGACCGAGGCGGAAATAAACGATTGCAGACCGTTTACAAAGTCCTGGCGATTTTAATCAGTTGTGGATCGCTTTCGCTGGGCGATTGAATGAATCCCAGATTGGCCGTCAACTTGAGCATATTTCTGTTGCGAGTAAGCACCTCGCCTTCCATCCGTGTCAAGCCGCGTGAGCGTGCGATTTCTATCAGGGATGAGAGGAGGCGAGATCCTATTCCCTTTCCTTGCCAGGCGTCGGCGACGACTAAGGCGAACTCGCAGCTTTTTCCGTCCGGGTTAGTCGTATAGCGGGCTACTCCAAGTTCGATTTCTCTGCCTTCTTGTTCGGTGACTGCGATTAATGCCATTTCGCGGTCATAGTCGATTTGCGTAAAGCGCACTAACATGGTCAAAGTCAGTTCGTGTAAGGTGTTCATAAAACGGAAAAAACGGGATTCTTCCGATAGGCCACGCACGAATTCCTGCTCTATTTCAGCGTCTTCCGGGCGGATCGGACGCAGCGTGACGTTGATGCCGTCGGGGAGTTGCCAGCGTTTCTCCAATTGGGACGGATATGGATGGATGGCCATGTGCTCATAGCGTAACGCGGAGGGTGGCGTGTGGTCGACCACGATCCGCGCGTCCACGGCCAGTGCGCCGTGCTCGTCAACAATCAGAGGATTGATATCCATTTCCTTGAGCCAGGGGAGTTCGCATACCATTTCCGAAACACGCAGCAGCACGTTTTCGAGCGCGGCCATGTCGATAGGCGGCATGTGGCGGAATGGCCCTAGTAGGCGCGAGGCCCGTGTGCTGGAGATGAGGTTGCGCACCAGAAAGGTATTGAGCGGGGGCAAGGCTACGGCATGGTCGGCCATGATCTCGACCGCAATGCCGCCGGCACCGAATGTGATAATAGGGCCGAACACCGGGTCGCTGGCGATCCCTATCATCAGTTCCCGGCCATTCGGTTTGGTAATCATGGGCTCGACAGAAATTCCTTCGATGCGCGCATTGGGACGGTTAGCCCGGACTTCCGTCAGAATTTCATTGAAGCCGGCACGCACCGCGTGGGCATTATCCAAGCCCAGTTTGACGCCGCCCGCATCGGATTTGTGGGTGATGTCGGGCGAATTGACTTTGAGGGCAATAGGAAAGCCGAATTGTTCGGCAAGCAGTAGGGCTTCGGTCGGGGTATGGGCGGTCATGGTTTGGGCTACCGGGATGTGGAAGGCCGCAAGCAAGGCTTTGGACTCCACTTCGTTAAGTACGCTACGGTGTTCTGCCAATGCCGACTCGATTATCATCCGCGCGCCATCCACATCGGGTTCGTGGTGTTGAGACAAGGGGCTCGGTGTTTGTAACAGCAACTTCTGGTTCTGGTGATAGGTCGCAATGTATGCAAAGGCCTCCACAGCCGGTTCCGGGGTGCGGAATGTTGGAATGCCGGCGCGGGCGAATACTTGTCGGCCTTTTTTGATTTGAGTATCGCCCATCCAGCAGGTCAGCAGGGGTTTCGCGAATTGATCGCTGACCTCGGCCACGGCTGTTGCCACCTCTTTGGGCCGGGTCATCGACTGGGGCGTGAGGATGACCAACACACCGTCTACGTTAGGGTCTTCCATGCAGGCTTTGACCGTTTCCCGATAGCGTTGGGGTGTGGCATCGCCGATGATATCCACGGGATTGCCGTGAGACCATGTTGACGGCAAGCTCTGGTTGAGTTGTTCCAGCGTATGAGCAGAGAGTTCCGCGAGGGAAATGTCCAAATCGGCCGCCCGGTCAGCCGCCATTGCGCCAGGCCCGCCGCCGTTGGTGACGATAGCCAAGCGCTTGCCAATGGGACGCTTGCGGTAAGAGAGTGCGCTAGCCGACGTGAACAGTTGCGAAATCGTCATCACGCGAACAGCGCCTGCCCGCTTCAGCGCGGCATCGAATACGTCGTCTCCTCCTACCAAGGCGCCGCTATGCGAGAGAACGGCTTTTGATCCTTCCTTATGCCGACCGACTTTAACGACAATCACGGGCTTGATGCGTGAAGCGGCGCGCAGTGCGCTGA
>JAIOJO010000247.1 GCA_019911985.1 Sulfuricellaceae bacterium
ATGAAGTTCTGCGGCGAGAATCGCGCCAGATGGAGGGTGGCTGGTATTCCACGGAAAAAATCAAGCGAACGCGAGAGCGTTTGGACCGTCTGGGCTATTTTTCGGATGTAAACGTAGAGACTCCAGCCGTTCCGGGAAGCACCGACCAAGTGGATGTGAACCTCAACGTTACTGAGAAGCCGACTGGCAACGTAATGGTCGGGGCTGGTTTCTCCAGTTCTGAGGGCATAATTGCAAGTGGTTCGGTATCCCAAAACAATTGGCTCGGCACGGGTAAACAGCTTTCGGTTCAACTCAATACCAGCAAAATAAACACGGTTTATGCTCTTTCCTATACAGACCCTTACTACACTGTGGACGGAGTGAGCCGCGGATTCGATTTTTATAAACGTAAGACGAACGCAACCCAACTGACGGCAATCGGTTCTTATGAATCGAACTCCCTTGGAGGCGGCATTCGCTTTGGTGTGCCGCTAAACGAGCAGGATGCCATCAATTTTGGATTGAACGTTGACGATACGCAATTGACCGTTACAACCGACAGTCCGCAACGCTATCAAGATTATGTTGCCGCTTTTGGCAATAGGAACAATTCCGTGGCGGCGACCTTGGGGTGGGCTAGGGATAGCCGGGATAGCCTGCTTTACCCGACTAAAGGGCAGTTGCATCGGCTATCCGGTGAATTGGCCTTGCCCATCGGCGACTTAAAATATTATAAAGCCAGCTACCAATATCAAATGTTCCACCCTATCGTAAATGATTTTGTTCTTATGCTAAACGGCGAGCTTGGCGTTGCTAAAGGCTATGGCGGGAAAGACCTGCCATTCTTCAAGAATTTTTATGCGGGTGGCGTAAGCTCAGTAAGGGGCTATGACACAGGCTCTATCGGCCCCAAAGACATAAATGGATTGGCTCTGGGTGGTACACGCCGCGTTGTCGGAAATGCGGAGATTTTATTTCCCTTTCCTGGCGTAAAACATGACAAATCACTGCGTGCAAGTGTATTTTTCGATGGCGGCGCGATTTACGACCAGAGCGGCAGCGGCGATGGCTTCCGATATTCGACCGGGTTGGCGATTAACTGGTCATCACCCTTCGGCCCCCTCAAATTTAGCTTTGCCAAGCCTCTAAATTCTAAAGAAGGCGATAAGTTACAGCGATTCCAGTTCCAATTTGGCTCGGTATTTTAAAGTTTAAGAAGGAGTTCTATCTTGAAAAAAACATTAATTCTGACTTCCTTGCTAGCCTCGATGTTGTTCGTTTCGGGTTTCGCCTCTGCTGAAATTAAAATTGGCTTCGTAAATACTGACCGCGTATTCCGGGAAGCGGTTCCTGCTGTACGCGCACAGAAAAAATTAGAAAAAGAATTCTCGGCACGAGATCAAGAATTGCAAAAAATGTCGAAGCAAGCTCGCGATTTGCAGGCACATCTAGAAAAAGATGGAGTCACCATGAGCGATAATGACCGGCGCAACAAAGAACGTGAACTGGCTAACTTGAACCGAGAATTTCAGCGTGCCCAGCGCGAATTCCGTGAAGACTTGAACCTACGCCGAAATGAGGAATTGTCGTCGGTGCAAGAGCGTGCCAATAAGGTGATCATGTCAATAGCCGAGAGCGAAAAAATCGACCTCATTCTTCAAGAGGCGGTTTACGCCAGCCCGCGTATCGATATAACAGACAAGGTTCTCAAAGCACTTTCCGATAAATAATCGATGATGCAGGATGGTCGCCCAGCCTACTTTCTGGGGGAAATTGTTTCGCGGCTAGGCGGTGAACTCGTGGGGCCGAGTCGTGTACAGATAACCCAGGTTGCGCCCTTGCACAAGGCTCAGCCTGGCCATATCAGCTTCTTCACGCAAGGAAAGTATCGCGAGCAATTACGACAGACTTCGGCCAGTGCCGTAATCCTCGGGGAAAAGGAACGGGATGCGAGCGATCTGCCACGTATCGTCAGCAATAACCCCTACGCTTACTTCGCCAAGGTATCGCAGTTACTTAACCCGGCACCAACAGTCGTGCCGGGCATACATCCCAGCGCCGTAATCGACCCTTCTGCTAAGATCTCGCCTACAGCACACATTGGCCCTCTGGTTTGTATAGGGAAAAATGTCCAAATCGGCGAAAACACTATCCTCCATTCAGGTTGCCAGCTAGGTGACAATGTGTCGGTAGGGGACAGCGGTTTGTTTTATCCGCAGGTTACTGTATATAAAGATTGTATGATCGGACACCGCGCAATCGTCCATAGCGGAGTGGTTATTGGTTCTGACGGTTTCGGTTTGGCGATGGAAGATGGATGCTGGCTCAAAATCCCGCAAATTGGAAGGGTGCTTATCGGCGATGATGTCGAAATCGGCGCCAATACGACTATTGACCGTGGCGCTATGGACGACACGGTAATTGAAAACGGGGTCAAGCTGGATAATCAAATACAAATCGCGCACAACGTCCGAATTGGCGCTCATACGGCAATGGCGGGATGCTCGGCCGTCGCGGGAAGCACTATTGTCGGCCACCATTGCACTATAGGCGGAGCCGCATCCATC
>JAIOJO010000248.1 GCA_019911985.1 Sulfuricellaceae bacterium
AGGAGCGACCTCCAGGTCGCGATTTCCAGTCTTGGAGGAATTTTTAAAACAGCTTCTAAGACGTCGGGTTAAACAGTCTCTTGTTTCATGCCATGCCTTCCAGGCAGAGGCTCAAGCCTTGTTGCCAGTGAGGCATGGCAAGGCCGAAGTTCTGCAGCAGCTTGTCGTTGGCCAACACGGAATTTTTCGGTCGTGGCGCCGGCAATGGGTACTCGCTGCTGGGGATGGGGCGCAGCCGCGGCAGGCGTTCGAGGCGCGCGGCGGCGAAAATCGCCTGCGCGAAGCCGTGCCAGGACGTTTCTCCGGCGGCGGTGAGGTGGTACAAGCCATCGCGGAAGGAGGAGGATTGCCTCTGCGCCAATATCTGCGCGGTGGTTTCGGCGATCAGCCGGGACCAGGTGGGGGCGCCGATTTGATCGTCCACGACGCTCAGTTCTTCCTTCTCCCGTGCCAAGCGCAGCATGGTCAGCAGAAAGTTTTTGCCGCGCCCGCCGTAGACCCAACTGGTGCGCAAGATCAAGTGCGCGCAGCCCGACGCTTGCACCGCTTGTTCGCCCGCGAGCTTGGACTGGCCGTAAACGCTTTGGGGCTTGGGAGTGTCTTGTTCGGTATAGGCGCCGGGCTGCGTGCCGTCGAATACATAGTCGGTGGAATAGTGCACCAGCAGCGCATTTAGGCGCTTGGCTTCTTCCGCCAGGATGCCGGGGGCGTCCCCGTTGATCGCCCAAGCCAAGCCGGGCTCGCTTTCCGCTTTATCCACGGCGGTATAGGCGGCGGCATTTACCACCAGATCGGGCCGGATGTCGCGCATGGCGTCGCGGATGGCGTCCGGTACGGATAAATCGAGTTCGCGGCTATCGCGGGCGATGACATGCCCGAGCGGCGCCAGCGTGCGCTGCAATTCCCAGCCGACTTGGCCGTTTTTTCCAACGAGTAGGATTTTTTTCATGGATGCGGGATGCGGCGGGGTTAAAACGGCTTGGCCCGATTGCCGGGGTTGAAGCCCTGTTTGAGCGCGTCAATGGCTTCCTTGGGTCTATCGACGATACTCCCTCCGGGGCAGAAGAAGTCGTCGTACAGGACGTGTTGTTGGCGGTTGCGTTCTTTGTACTCGATGGGTTTCCACTGGGCGTCGCGGACTTTCGCCCAGGTCTTGTCGTCTCGTGCAAAGGCATAAATCTTGTATTCTTCCGTGCCGCAGCGTATGCCCTCGAAGGAAATGTTCAAGGCCCCGCCAGACGATTTGACCGCCAATGTGTAGCGCACCACCTCGTCTTTGCCGATGCTGATGGAAGGCGCGTCGATGAAGAAGCGGTTATCGGTCGTGGCGCTGACGTAAAACGGCAGCAAGTTTTCGCTCTGCGGGTAGGGCGGCAGCTGTTCCTGCTGTTCCGCCCAGGGCTTGCTATCGGATTGGTAGTCGAAATCGGCCCACGCCGCGGTGCTCGTGAGAGAGAGGGTGAATAGCGCTAATAGAAATCGTTTCATGGCCAAAGCTCGAATGGGCGGGAGGCGGATAATATACCCGAAACGATAGCCCGGCTAAACAGCTTGTTTCAGGATGGCGAGTAGATGTGATCGCGGGTGAGCGGCACCGGCATGCGGCCGTCTTCTAGCGGGCGGCCCGCCAGAACCTGGTAAATCGACAGCCAGCCCCGCTCGAAAGCGTGTGCCGAACCGGCCATGTAGATGCGCCAAGTGCGGAAGCGGCTTTCTCCCACCAGTCGGCGCGCTTCGTCCTGCCGGCTTTCCAGCCGATCGACCCAGTGCCATAGGGTTTTGGCGTAATGGGGCCGCAAATTCTCGCAATCGAGCGATTCCAGTCCCTGTTGCGACATGGCGTCGATCACCTCGGCGATATGCACTAGTTCGCCGTCGGGAAAGACGTAGCGGTCGATGAATTCGCTGATTTCGCTCCCCAGTCCGTGGCCGCCCGGCTGGCCGAAAGTAATGCCGTGATTCAGAACCAGGCCGCCGGGTTTCAGCAGGCGGCGGATTTTATCGAAGTAGCGGCCGAAGTTTTTCCGGCCCACATGCTCGAACATGCCGACACTGGCGATTTTATCGAATGCTTGCTCTTCCGAAAGATCGCGGTAGTCCAAGTATTGGACTTGGCAGCGCGATTCGAGGCCGCGTTCGCGTATCGCGGCCTGGACGTGGAGGAATTGGTTGCGGCTCAGGGTGATGCCGGTGGCGTTTACGCCATAGTTTTCGACCGCCCAAAGCAGCAGGGCGCCCCAGCCGCAGCCGATATCGAGAAAGCGCTCGTTCTCGTGCAGCATCAATTTGCGGCAGATGTGATCGAGTTTTTGTTCCTGGGCCCGATCCAAGGAGTCGTTTTCGTTGCGGAAATAGGCGCAGGAATAGACCCGCCGTCGGTCTAGCCACAAATTGTAAAACGCGTCCGAAACATCGTAGTGGAAGCCGATGGCGGAGCGGTCCGTGTCCTTGGTGCGGCGTTTCCAGTTGAACAGCGGTTTGCTGGATTTGCCGACGTCGCCCTCGACATTGCACAACTGCTCGCCGAGCAAGATGATGTCGCGGGGGTCCCCTTCCAGGT
>JAIOJO010000249.1 GCA_019911985.1 Sulfuricellaceae bacterium
CCCTACCCACACTGGACACGCCGAACGCCTGGCCAGCAGCACCGGTTCGTCTCCCACCTCCACGGGGTCGCTAACCGCGAGCGCAGCACGCGGTTGGGCCGCCTTGCTGCCGTAACCCCGGCTAACGATACCAGGCCGAAATCCTTGCTCCTGCAGAAAACGGGCTAACCACAGTACCGCCGGCGTCTTGCCTGTGCCCCCAACCGTGATGTTGCCCACCACGATGACGGGAACGGGAAACAGGAAAGAAGGCAATAAGCCGAAACGATATGCCAGCCGGCGCATCAGGGCGAGCACCCCGAACCCCACGCTAACCGGCCACAGCAAGACATGCCAACGCGTAATGCGGTACCACTGAGATTCCAGCCAGTGCAAAAATTGGGCTTGTTGCAGTATCGGCACGGAACTGCCGCGGGCTATGGCTCTATCCCCTGAGTGGCGAAGGTGATACGGTTAAAGCCGGCCAAGCGCGCGGCTTCCATAATGCGAATAACCGACTGGTGGGTGGCATCGGCATCCGCATTAATCACCACGGTCGGTTCAGCCTTGCCGCCCGCCGCCTTGCGCAGTTCGACACTAAAGCGCTCGGCGGTTTGGAATTCCGTTGGAGTGTTATTGATGGCGTAATGCCCGGCCCGGTCAACGCCAACCGTAATCGTCGCCGTTTTATCCGATGACTTATCCGCCTGCGCCTGGGGCAAATTTATCTGCAGCTCGGATAGCTTGGAAAAAGTGGTCGTGGTCATGAGAAAAATCAGAATCACCAACAGCACGTCTATCATGGGGATCAAGTTGATCTCAGGCTCTTCCCGGTATTTTCCGCGCTGAAAATTCATCGCTGCTCCCTGTTACTTTCGATCACCGTGAATGATCTCTACCAGCTTGATCGCCTCTTGCTCCATCTCCATGACCAGGGAATCGACCTTGCCGCGGAAATAACGGTAAAAAATCATGCTAGGAATCGCCACGACCAAACCCATGGCCGTGTTGTATAGAGCCACTGAAATTCCGTGAGCCAGCTTGGATGGGTCGGCGTTGGCCGGCGTCAGCGCAGAAAAAATTTCAACCATGCCAATCACCGTGCCGAACAATCCCAGTAGAGGGCTAATGTAGGCAATGGTGCCGAGCGAGTTGAGGAAACGCTCCAGTTCGTAACTCGCCGCACGGCCAGCTTCCTCGATTGCTTCCTTCATCACCTCCCGCGAACTGCCCACGTTCCGCAAACCGGCCGCAAAGACGCGGCCAAGCAGCGGACCTTGGCCCAGCCTTGCAACCAATTCGGCGCTGGCACCCTTCTGTTTAAATTCTTGCACGACCTGCGGCAACAATTCCTTAGGTGCAACCAGTGCCGTGCGAAGCGAGACAAGACGTTCGCCAATAATCGCCAAGGCCAGAATCGATGCCAAAATAATCGTCCAGATCGGCCATCCGGCCGCTTCGATAATGGCTAGCACGCAGTGTTCCCCTAATGATGTCGATAAAGGCGCTACTTTAGCTTGCGCGTCGGCGCGCGGCAAGTTCACACCCGCAGTGTACCCTTGCTATCCACATTTTCTGTGGATAAACATGTGGAAAAAATCATAACGCAATAGATAAGCCACCGCCAACACAGCATTATTATTTAAACGCTCAAAAATTGGGCTAAACAATAATCAATATTATCAACGTGTTGCAAAAATATTCGCTTGCATCATGGAATTAGCTGAATTTTGCGATACATTGCTTGCACAGTGTGAACTAAACCCCAATCAATTTATGCAATCAACATACCCAGATTCTTCCATGCCCGGGGTCATTTCCGTCACCGAGCTTAATCGACAAGCCAAGTCTTTGCTGGAACGGAACATTCCCCTATGCTGGATAGCCGGGGAAATCTCCAACTTGACCCGTGCGCCCTCCGGTCACTGGTATTTCTCACTCAAGGATCAAGGCGCGCAGGTCCGCTGCGCGATGTTCCGCCATAAAAACCAATATCTCGATTGGCGCCCGGAAAATGGCGCTCAGGTAGAAGTACGCGCCCTGGCAACGCTATATGAGGCCCGCGGCGAATTCCAGCTCAGCGTGGAAAGTATGCGTCGCTCGGGCTTGGGTACGCTTTACGAAGCCTTTGAAAAACTGAAATTCAAGCTGGAGCAAGAGGGCTTGTTCCTTGCCTCTGGCAAAAAACCATTGCCGCTCTTCCCTCGCTGTCTCGGCATCGTCACCTCACCTGCCGCGGCGGCCCTTCGCGATGTGCTCAGCACTCTGCAGCGGCGCATGCCGTCATTACCCGTCATTCTCTATCCGACTCCGGTGCAAGGCGATGGCGCAGCGGAAAAAATCGCCACCATGCTGCGAACCGCGGGCCAACGCCAGGAGTGCGATGTTCTCCTGCTGTGTCGCGGCGGAGGCAGTATCGAAGATTTATGGCAATTCAACCAGGAAATCGTAGCCCGCGCCATTCATGCCTGCCCTATCCCCATCATTTGCGGAGTGGGCCACGAAACCGACTTCACCATCGCGGATTTCAGCGCCGATCTGCGCGCGCCAACGCCAACGGCCGCGGCTGAACTGGCCACCCCTAACCGCCGCGAATTAGCCCACCGCTTATATGGGTTAGCTAACCGGCTGGAACAGGGCGCGACGCGTTCGCTTGAGCAACGCATGCTGCACCTCGATCACCTGGCTCGCCGCCTCGTGCACCCCGGTACCCGTCTGCAAGTCCAGGCCAGCCGCCTCCAACATCTGCATCAGCGCTTGGCCGATTATTGGAGCCGCTCCCTGGAACAGCGCCGCTGGCGTTTAGAACACGCCAGCCAAAGGCTGTTAGCCCAAAGACCGGACGGGTACCGGCTGGCACAACAATGCATAACGCTCCAACGCCGTCTCGATCAAAGCTTGGCACACGGCCTTGAGCGCCGCCAGGTAAGCCTGCGGCAATTGCAAGCCAGCCTGAGCCACCTCAATCCCCTGGCGGTATTGGAACGCGGTTACAGCATCGTGGAAAACGAATCTGGCGAAATCGTCCGCGACAGCCAGAGCCTTAGCTTGGATGAAACAATTTCCCTTACTTTTGCGCGGGGCCGAGTTCGCGCGCAGGTAAGCGAAAAAAACTAGCTTAGCGCTTGTCCGTAAATAAACGCGGGAAAGGGCCGGCACTATAAGACCGAACGTAAATAAGCCAGCACCTGGGTACTCAGTTCGGCGCACAGGCAATCGAAAAACCTAATATCCTCCATGCCGCGTAGCCAAGTGAGTTGTCGTTTGGCCAATTGCCGGGTGGCGACAATTCCGCGTTCGCGCAAGGCAGCCCTATCCAACTCCCCCTCCATGTATTGCCATGCTTGGCGGTATCCAACGCAACGCATGGAAGGAAGTTCAGGGTCAAGACGATACCGGCTACGCAAATAAGCCAGTTCGTCGACCAATCCTTGTTCCAGCATCGTATCGAAACGCGCCTCGATACGCCGGTGCAAGAGGGATCGGTCTTCCGGCACCAAGGCGATGGGAATAATTCGATAAGGCAGAGCGTGAGTCCGTTCGCCAAGCAGCGCAGACATCGCTTGCCCCGTCAGATAACACACCTCAAGCGCCCTTTGTATGCGCTGAGAATCGTTCGGCTTGAGCCGCTCGGCCGTGGCTGGATCGAGCTGAGCCAGCTCTGCATGCAAAGCGGGCCAGCCTATCCGTTTCGCTTTTTCATCAAGGATCGCCCTGGTTTCCGGATGCGCTTGGGGCAAGTCATTCAAACCGTGGCGCAAGGCCTGGAAATACAACATCGTCCCCCCCGTCAACAAGGGAAGCTTCCCTCGCGCGCAGATGTCCGCCATCAATGCCAAAGCGTCGCCGCGGAATTGGGCGGCAGAATAGCTCTGCGTAGGGTCGATAATATCGATCAAGTGATGCGGCGCATCGGCCAGAATTTCCCGCTCCGGCTTGGCTGTGCCTACGTTCATCTCGCGATACACCAGCGCCGAGTCGACGCTGATAATTTCGCACGGCAGGCGCTGCACCAGATCGACCGCTACAGCCGTTTTGCCGCTGGCGGTCGGACCCATCAAGAATATAGCGGGTGGCAATTGGCTTATCGAAACCATTGGAGTCCCATAAAAAGTTGGCTAGGCATTTTGTGCCTCATGCAAGCTGCATGACTGGACAGGCGCGAGCTTGTTTGGTCTAATGAATCCAATTCTACAAATCGAATCCATCATGGAAACCAATCCTAGCATCCAGCAAGCCGTCGAATACGTTAACGATGGCAACTTAACCAAAGCCCTAGAAATCTGCCTCGCTATTTTGAACTCCAATGGCGACGACGTGGATGCACTCCATGTCGGGGGCATCATTGCCTTTCAGCAAAATGAAATGGATACGGCGCTAAACCTGATCAGCAAAGCCGTGGAACTCGACCCGACTTTTACCGCCGCCTTCCTAAACCTCGGGCTGATTTACCGATCACTCGGAAAAACCGACGAAGCAGGCGCTTGTTTCCATAAAGTGCTCGAACTGGATCCTGAACAAGACGAAGCAAAAGCCTACCTTAAAACGCTCCCTGATAAAAATTATTCCATGAGCATTCAGGAAGCCATTCAGTTCGCTCTAACGGAGCACCAGAAAGGGAATGCCGAAGCGGCTGAAATTATCTATCGGCGAATCCTTGAGGTTGAATCGAACAACACAGATGCCCTGCATTTACTGGGCGTGCTCCATGCGCAGTGCGGCCAGCCCAACGAAGGCATCGAATTGATCAAAAAAGCCATCGCTATCAATCCCGGAGTTCCCGCTTTTTACCGGAATCTTGCCGATATTTACCGCTCCGCCG
>JAIOJO010000250.1 GCA_019911985.1 Sulfuricellaceae bacterium
GGCTTGTCCGCACTAGAACTCGGGCGATTTTCCCCGGCGATGTCCGGCGTGGGCCGGGTGGGGGCGGTGGCCGGCGGCTGCGCGATCTTTGGCGCTGGGCCGGGCGCTGTTGCGGTGGCCGGAGCAAGAGCGGGATGGGCGGCGGCTCTTTCGGCTTCTTCCTTCGCGGCTTCGTCGGCCAGGCGCTGTTTTTCCTGGCGGGCTTTCACCAGCGGGCAGAGGACGCCTTCGAAAGCATCGCCGACGCTGTCGGGGATGATGGGGGCGGCGCCGCCTTCCTTGTTTTCGACGTATTCGAGGGTGCGGCCGTCGGCGGCGGTGAGCAGGTAGCTGATCAGGCGCAGCGTGTGTTCGGCGCAGTGGATGCGTTCGCGGAACAAGCCGCTGACGGCGGCGCCGTCTTTCGTCGGCTGGGGGGTGCGGAACAGCGCTTTTTTCCAGTAGGTGATTTCTTCGCGCTCGATGAACAGTTTGCTGCGGTCGTAGTAATACAGGTCGGCCTGGGGAGGCATCGGCACGGCGATCCAGGCAGCGGCGCGGGCGCTGGGCAGGGCGGCCAGGGCGAGCAGCAGCGCGGCGAAATATTTCATGCGCGGGCCGCTTGCGCTTCTTCCGCCGGGAGCGGCGCCTCGTCCGCTTGCAGCAAGCGCGCGGCGACCAGGCCGTTGACCGAGCCGAAGAGCAGCGCCGCCGCGGCAAAAAACGGCGCCAGATAGGCCAGGCCGGAAAAGGGAATCAGCCACAGGCCGACCACGCCCAGTTGGGCGGCGAGGTGGGCGATGGCGGCTAAAATGCTGTGGCTGACCGGGCCGAACCAACGCGCCGGGAGGCGGTAGGCCAGGTTCAAGCTGAGCAGGCTGGCGAGGGCGCCGGAGAGGCTGAGGACGAAGGAGGGCGACAAGAAGCTGCCGAGTATCAGGCTGCCGGCCACGACCCGCAGCAAGGACACCCACGCGGCGGCGGCGAAGCCGTGGCGGTGCAGCACCAGCAGCACGACGATGTTGGCCAGTCCCGGCTTGACGCCCGGCAGCGGCGAGGGGATCGCCGCGTCTACCAGCGCCAGGCCGATGGCCAAGGCTGCCAGCCGGGCGATGCGGTGATCCTCGGCGCTGGTTGCCAGGCTAATAGTTGAGCGAGTCATAGAGTTTCACGCGGCCGGTCAGTTCGACGCTGACTTGGTTGGGCAGGCATATCGCCGATTCGCCGGGGCGCTCCAGCCATCCTTGCTTGACGCAATATTGGCGCGGGCTGGGGTCGCTGGCTACGCGCACGCGGCGGTTTTCGATGCGGATATGGCTGATGCCGAGCGGGCCGGGGACGCTGATGGAACGGTCGCGCAGCAAGCCGAGGTCGGCGAACACCTGTCCGCCGCTGCGGATTACGACCCGTTCCGCGCCGCCCTGGCGCCAGGGGGCGAGAGCGAGCCAGGCGATCAGCGCGGCCGCGGCGGCCATCGTCAGCCAGTCGCCTGACTTGATCAGGCTAGCGGCGGCAAAAACCTTCACGGGCACCTCTAAAAATACACGCTTTATCCCAACTGCTGCGTTGCAGAAAAAATTTCTTGCTTACATATTTACAATATGCTGCGCTGCGAAATTTTTTCCGCGCCTTGCATTTGGGCGAACCCTGAATTTTTAGAGGCACCCTCATGCCAATTCGCGGTGGCGCACCAGGGCCGGATTGTCGCGGCGGAAATGGCGCACCAGATTTTCCGTCAGGTAGACCGAGCGATGCCGCCCGCCGGTGCAGCCGATGGCGACGGTGAGGTAGTGGCGGTTGTCGCGGATGAAGCAGGGCAGCCAGCCGGCGATGAAGTTGCGGATATCGGCCAGCATTTTTTGCACGCTCTCGTCGCCGTCGAGGAAGGCGATCACCGGGGCGTCTTGCCCGGTCAGCGGGCGCAATTGCGTATCCCAATGGGGGTTGGGCAGGCAGCGCACGTCGAAAACGAAATCGGAATCCAGCGGCAGGCCGTGTTTGAAGCCGAAGGACTGGAAAATCAGCGTCAGGCGCGCCGGGTCGTTTTGGATGAACTCCTTGATCCAGATGCGCAGCACGCTGGGGTTCAAGTCGCTGGTGTCGATGCGGTGGGCCAGCGGCAGTAGCGGGTCGAGCAGCGTGCGTTCGAGCGCGATGCATTCCGTTACCGTGCGCTGCCCCTTGCTCAAGGGATGGCGGCGGCGGGTTTCGCTGTAGCGCTTGACCAGGGTTTCGTTGTTGGTTTCGAGGAATAGAACGCGGACGTCGAGTCCCCGCCGCTGCAGCGCTTCCAACTGCAGCGGCAGGTCTTGCAGCGGTTCGCCGCCGCGCACGTCGATGCTGACGGCGACGCGTTCGTGGCCCATTTCCTGGAGGTAATTCACGATTTCCGGCAGCAGCTTCACCGGCAGGTTGTCGACGCAGTAATAATCGCTGTCTTCCAGCACCTGGAGCGCAATGCTCTTGCCCGAACCGGACAGCCCGCTGACGACGAGCAGCTTCATGCTAGCGGCGGCGTAGGCTCGGGCGCGCGCTGCCGCGCGGGCCGTGTTCGTGCTTATTGAGAAAATCCAAGCCGCTCTCCTTTTTTAATGGCCGCTGTCTTCCATCATGTAGCGGCTGTGGCGCGCGACGAATTGCTCCGTGCTGTCGATGCCGCGCAGGTGCAGGATGTGGTTGCGCACCGCAACTTCCACCAGTACCGCCAAGTTGCGGCCCGCCGCCACGGGAATGCGCACCTTGGGGATGTCCACGCCTATGATGTTTTCGGCCGTGGCATTGATTTGCAAGCGGTCGATATCCTTCGGGTCGAGCTGCGACATTCTTTCCAGGTGAACGATCAGGCGCAGGAACTTTTTCGACTTGATCGCGGTTTCGCCGAAGAGCGCGCGGATGTCGAGTATGCCCAAGCCGCGCACTTCGAGGAAATCCTGCAGCACGGTGGGGCAGCGGCCTTCCAGGGTGTCCGGGGCGACCTTGTAAATATCGACGACGTCGTCGGCAATCAGGCGGTGGCCGCGCGTCACCAGTTCCAAGGCCAATTCGCTCTTGCCGATGGCGCTGTCGCCGGTGAGGAGCACGCCCATGCCCAGCACTTCCAGAAAAACCCCGTGCAGGCTGGTGAAATCCGCCAGCACTTGGGTGAGGTGGTAGCTGAGGATGTTCATCAGCTCCGGGCTGGGCTGCGGCGAGGTGAACAGCGGCGTGCCGGTGCGGTTCGAGGCGTCGATCAGCACCGGCGGAACCTGTTCGTTGTTCGCCACGATGATCGCCGCCAGTTCGGTGGAAAACAGGTTGGCGACGGCTTGGCTTACGGCGGGTTCATCCAGTTTGCGCAAGTAATCCATTTCCGCGCAGCCCAAAACCTGCACCCGGTTGGGGTGGACGAAATTGAGATGGCCGATCAAGGCCAGCGTGGGTTTTTGCACGGTCTCCGAGGTCAGCAGCCGGTCGCCGCCGTTCGTGCCGGCGAGCCAGTTCAAATTCAGCTTGTCGGCCGTATCCTCGAAGAGTTGCTTGACGCTAATTTGCGGCATGTTGGCCGGTCAAAAGTTGGTGTAGTTGAGCCGCGTCGCTGCCGTTCAGCAGGCGTTCGCGTGTCGTTTTGTCGCTGAACAACTGCGCCAGTTCCCCGAGTATCTGCAGATGCAGGTCGGTTGCTTGCTCCGGCACCAGCAGCACGAAGAGCATGGAGACCGGTTTGCTGTCCGGCGCGTCGAAGTCGATCGGTTCTTTCAGTTTGATGAAGGCGCCGATCGCTTCGCGCAGGCCCTTGATGCGGCCGTGGGGAATGGCGATGCCTTCCCCGAGGCCGGTAGACCCGAGTTTTTCGCGAGCGAATAGGCTTTCGAAGACGGCCTGGCGGCCGACGTGGCCGCGCCCCTCGATGAGTTCACCGACGTGTTCGAAAACCCGTTTTTTGCTGCCCACGTCCAAATCGATCACGATATTGGCGAGCGGCAGGATGCTGGCGATGAGGTTCATGTGTCTGGCGCTGGGGGAAAGCGCGGATCGGCTAGGGCCGGCCCGGCTACCTACTCGGCCACTTCCTGGTGTTTCAGGGCGCCGCTGCCGCGGTTGTGCTCGCCGTTCTTTTCCTTGTGCTTGAGCACTTGGCGGTCGAGCTTGTCGAGCAGGCTGTCGATGGCGGCATACATATCGGCATCCTGGGTTTCGACGTGGATGTCCTTGCCGCTGAGATGAAGATTGACTTCCGCTTTTTGCACCAATTTTTCCACCGACAGGATGACGTTGACGTCGATCACATGGTCGAAGTGGCGGGTAATCTTGGACAGTTTGTCGGTGATGTAATCATGCAGGGGAGGGGTGACTTCCACGTGATGGCCGGTAATATTGAGATTCATTGTGTGCTCCTGCTGAGGTTAAAGGGTCTTGCGTAAATTGACCGGGGGGATATGCAAGGATTCGCGGTACTTGGCGATAGTGCGCCGAGCGACCACGATGCCTTGATCGGCCAGGGTTTTGGTTATTTCGCTGTCGGAAAGCGGGGCGGTCGAGTTCTCCGCTCCGACCAATTGCTTGATCAGCGCGCGTATCGCCGTGGCGGAACAGGCGCCTCCGCTGTCGGTGGAAACATGGCTGCCGAAAAAATATTTCAACTCGTAAATGCCGCGTGGGGTCAGCATGAATTTCTGCGTGGTGACGCGGGACACGGTGGATTCGTGCAGGCCGACCTCGTCGGCGATTTCCCGCAGCACCAGGGGGCGCATCGCGATCTCGCCGTGCTCGAAAAACAAGCGTTGGCGCTCGACGATGGCTTGCGAGACCCGCAAGATGGTGTCGAAACGCTGCTGCACGTTTTTGATCAGCCATTTGGCTTCCTGCAATTGGCTCGATAACTGCTGGTGGGAGGCGTCGCGGTTGCGTTGCAGAATGTCGGCGTAGAGCCGGTTGATGCGCAGCTTGGGCATGGCGTCGGGGTTGAGGTTGACGGTCCAGCTTCCCTTGGTTTTCCGCACCACGACGTCCGGCACGATGTAGCGGGTGTCGAGGCGGGTATACTCGGCGCCGGGCCGGGGGTTCAGCCCGACAATCAGCGCCTGCGCCGTGCGCAATTCCTCATCGTCGCATTTCAATTGTTTTTTCAACAGGTTGAAATCGTGCGCGGCGAGGGCGGCGAGGTGATGCTGGACGATCTGCAGCGCCAGGCCGCGACCGGGCGTGCCGTCCGGCAGCGCTTCCAGTTGCAGCGCCAGACACTCGCCCAAATCGCGCGCGCCCACGCCTATCGGGTCCAGGTGCTGCACGTGTTTCAGGGCTGTTTCCAGCTCGATGGGCTCGATTTCCAATTCCGGCGGCAAGAGTTCCGATAGCTCGGACAGTTCCACGGTCAGGTGGCCGTCTTCGTCGAGGGCGTCGATCAGCATCGCGGCAATCGCGTGGTCGCGTTCCGAGAGTGGCATCAGCGACAGTTGCGCGTTCAGGTGCTGGCTCAGCGTGGCCTGTTCGGCGGCGGACTGAGGGTAGTCGCCGTCGTCGTCTTCATCGCTGCCGCCGCGGTTGCCCGCTTCCGCCCACCAGTTGCCTTCCTCGAAGGGTTCGCCGGCAATCTGATGCTCTTTGTCGTCGGGCGCGGGCGCCGCGGTTTCGAACTCGGCGGGTTTCTCGAAGCTTTCCCGCGGGGCGGGGGGGGCTTCTCCCCACTCCTGATCGTCGTGTTCCAGCAGGGGGTTGGCTTGAATGAAGG
>JAIOJO010000023.1 GCA_019911985.1 Sulfuricellaceae bacterium
CCTCGATGGGCAATGCAAAAAGCCTGCGCGGTGGCAGTTTGCTGATGGCGCCGCTGCGTGGCGCCGATGGCAATGTGTATGCAATGGCGCAGGGCAATCTGATCGTGGGCGGCTTCGGCGCCAGCGGCAGCGGTTCCAGGCGGGCTTGAATCGGCGGCGGAGCTTCTTCCGTCAAGGGGGGCAGGCGTATCGGCGGCATGAATAACAGGCCCAGATGCAGCAGCAGCGATGCGACGAGGGCCCAGCCAAAGCGTTTTATCATGGTCGAAGTCGAAACCGCCGCGAGCCGGTGGGATAAAACCGTTTAATGTATTTCCAGGTCGGTGATGATTTGCTCGGTTTGCCCGCCGTCTTTTTTCCGCATCAACACCCGAACCGGGAAGAACTGCTTGTCCTTCGCCAGCCAAATATCCGTACTGTCCTCGTCGTCCTTGTCGCGCAGCTTGGTGTAGCGCAGGGTTTGCAGGGTGCCGATGGGCGTGGTGATTTTTTCCTCGCCGACCAGGATGTAGCGATACGTTTCCAAGGCGCGTCCGTTGGTCATCGGGAAGGACAACTTGGCGTCGCGGGGCATGAACATGAATTGGTACATCAGGCTCAGGCGATCCTGGGTGCCGGCCGGCAGATCGGCTGTTTCGCTGCGGCCGTCGTATTTCAGGCTGAGTTTATTCTTGCTCCAGTCGAAATTGGCGAATATCGCCTTGTTCGGATCGTCGCCGCGATGGTGTTCGAAATGCCGCGGCCGCAAGCCGTCCGCGCCGATGTCGCCGCGGCTGACGAGCAGGATTTTTCCTTTGGAGAGGAAGGAAAAAATCCCGATGGCCGAGGTTTCGCTGCGCACCTGGTAGGTTTTCCCCTTGCGGCTGAATGTTTCTTTCACCAGGCCTACGTCCTGGTTGTTCACGATCATGCCGTAGGTCGCGCTGATTTTGAGCGGAGCCGCGTGAGCCGTGGCGAGCGCGGCATAGGCGGAGAATAAGAAAAGCGACAGGCGTAAAATTTTCACACGATCTCCCAAGGGGAATGCAATACGGAATCCGAGCGGCAGCCGCCGGAGAAGTTTACCTTGCCATCGCCGCGCAGCGTCAGCTTATTCTCGGCGAACCAGCGGATGGCGAGGGGGTAGACGCGGTGTTCCTGGGCGAGCACGCGGGCGGCCAAGGACTCCTCGTCGTCGCTGTCGAGCACCGGCACCGCCGCCTGGACGACGATAGGGCCGTGATCCAGCGTGGGAGTGACGAAATGCACCGTGCAGCCGTGGATTTTGACGCCCTCCGCCAAGGCGCGGCGATGGGTATCGAGGCCGGTGAAGGCGGGCAGCAGTGAAGGATGGATATTGATCAGGCGGCCGGCGTAATGCGCGACGAAACCGTCGCTCAATATCCGCATGAACCCCGCCAGCACCACCAGGTCGGGCTTGAAGCCGTCGATCTTTTCCGCCAGCGCGGCATCGAAAGCCTCGCGGCTGGGGTAATCGCGGTGATTCAGTGCGGCGGTGGCGATGCCGTGGCGACGGGCGGTTTCCAGCCCCGCCGCGTCGGCCTTGTTGCTGATGACCGCCGCCACCTTTACCGGCAGGCCGCTGTCGAGAATGGCCTGCAGATTGCTGCCGCGGCCGGAAATCAGGATGACGATGTTCTTCATGCGTGCCTAGCGCCAACTTTCAGCCAGCGGGCTTGATTCTTGGGTAATCCATTCGGCTAAAGGCATCGGTTTCACTTATTCGACGACCGTTTGCGCCTGCCCTTCGGCGCGGGACTCCACGGTGCCGATGCGCCACACCGTTTCGCCGCTGGCTTGCAGGTGCGCCATCGCCGCCTCGGCGTGCTCGGCGGCGACGATCACCGCCATGCCGATGCCGCAGTTGAAGGTGCGGTGCATTTCTTTTTCCGCCACATTGCCTTCCTGCTGCAGCCAGCGGAACAGCGGCGGCATTTCCCAGGCGGATTTCCGGATCACGGCGGTCAAGCCTTCCGGCAGCACCCGCGGGATGTTCTCCAGTAGCCCGCCGCCGGTGATGTGGGCCATGCCCTTGACCGGCAGTTTTTCGAGCAGCGACAGCAGCGGCTTGACGTAGATGCGGGTCGGCGCCATCACTACCTCGCGCAGCGGGCGGCCGTGGAAGTCGGCGTTCAGGTCGATGCCGCTGCGCTCGATGATCTTGCGCACCAGCGAGTAGCCGTTCGAGTGCGCGCCGCTGGACGCCAGGCCCAGCACGGCGTCGCCCGCGCAGATGGTGCGGCCATTGATGATTTTGTCTTTTTCCACGGCCCCCACGGCGAAGCCCGCCAAGTCGTATTCGCCGGCCGGGTACATGCCGGGCATTTCCGCCGTCTCGCCGCCGATCAGCGCGCAGCCCGCTTGTTCGCAGCCCGCCGCGATACCCTTGATGACGTCGCTGGCGGTGGCCACATCGAGCTTGCCGCAGGCGAAGTAGTCGAGGAAGAACAGCGGCTCGGCGCCCTGCACCAGGATGTCGTTGACGCTCATGGCGACGAGATCCTGGCCGATGGTGTCGTGCTTGTTCAGTTCGAAGGCGAGCTTGAGCTTGGTGCCGACGCCGTCCGTGCCGGACACCAGTACCGGTTCGCGGTACTTCCGGGAAATCTCGAACAGGGCGCCGAAGCCGCCGATGCCGGCGAGCACTTCGGGGCGCAGGGTGCGCCTGGCGGCGGGCTTGATGCGTTCGACGAGGCTGTCGCCGGCATCGATGTCGACGCCGGCATCACGATAGGTCAGCGAAGTGCTCACGACGAGTTCCTCTGGCGTTCCTTGGACGGCACGGATAAAGTTGTGCATTTCCGGCCCAATGCGTCCTGAAATGCCGTAAGGCCGCGATTTTACAGTAAATGACCTCCGACCACCGCC
>JAIOJO010000251.1 GCA_019911985.1 Sulfuricellaceae bacterium
CCCTACGGGACGGGGTTTTGCGGGCGCCGGGCGGTGTCGCTCGACGCTTGTGTGGAACGACCACACCGCGCGCCTCGCTTCGTGCCCGGCATCCCGCAAAAACCCGTCGCGACCCCGTGCGACTTAATCAGAGGCTCCTTAGATAGCTGGGATTGTTAGCAGTGTACCTGACTGCGGAAGGGCCGCCGTGGCAATTCATGCAGTAGTTTTCGAAAGAAGTTCGTCCGGCGTCTATGCTTCCGGCCATAGCCGCTCCCGCGAGCAGGCCGCACAAGCCCGAACAACTTTGCACCCAAAACCGGTATTTCATAAGCCCCTTCGTGCCCCTTCTCTCGATGTCATGCCCAGCCCTAGACCCGTGTGTCATCGCCCGGCATTCTAATCAAGCTTTGTAAGCGAAGAATTTCAGATTGTTACCAAATGTTTACGCGACGCGGAAGTTAGAAGAAGCCGGAAAAGAAAGGTTCTCAATGATAGAATTCGCGTTTGTCGGACCATCGACGCGCGCTCCCGTCCGGCAAGCAAACCGCCTCACGGCAGCACGCCCCGGATTCGATTTCGTTGCATCCGGGCTTGCCGCAGGGCTACTTCGGGATTAAGAAGCTGTCTTAATAAATCCTGAGCCCGCGCCGGCGGCAAGCGGGTTTCAGGGCGCGACGCGGGTCGCGCGGTTTGGTTATTCCCAATAAGCGGCCCGCAACAAAGTCCTGGAGCCCGCTTGCCACCGGCCCGGAGCGTGGTTGTTGCCGATTTATCGGCTTTACAACCACGGCCTACCCCTTGCGGGTGGAGGGTTGCGGCGCTAAGCCCGCGAGGGCGTCGTTACGGCTCGCTGATTTGGAATAACCAAACCGCGCTCGCCGCGCCTAGCCCTCACGGGCTTAGCGCCTCCTTGTCCTCGGGTGAAGTGGCCGGGGGAACGCGGGATCAGGATTTATTAAGACAGCTTCTAAGGCTAGGATGCAGCATCGCTCGGACACTCCACACACCCCATCGGCGGCTTTCCCCGCCCTGCCGCTGCTACTCCAAGCCGCGGATCGGCTGGCCCAAGGCCAAGCCGAACAAGCCCTGCGCTTGGCCCTGGAAGGTTTGGCCGCCGGCCCCGACGCCGACCTGTGCAACCTCGCCGGGATTTGCGCCGCGACGCTCGGCGACGAGGCCCAAGCCGAAGCGTTTTGGCGCCAAGCCACGGCGCTCCGCCCGGCATTTGCGCAGCCGCACTTCAACCTGGGAATTTTGCTGGCGGGCCGCAAGGATGCGGCGCAAGCGGAGCAATGCTACCGCCAGGCCATTGCGCTCGACCCCGGCAACGCGGCCGCCCGCCTCAACCTGGGCGTCTTGCTGAGCAAGGCCGGGCGGGTGGACGAGGCCGAAGGCTGTTACCGTCGGGTTCTTGCCCTCGACCCCGGCAACGCCGGGGCTTACCTCAATCTGGCGGTGCTGGCGGCGCGGAACGGGCGGGTGGACGAGGCCGAACGCGGCTACCGGCAGGCCATCGCGCTGGCTCCCGGGGATGCCGCCACGTATTCCAATCTCGGCGCCTTGCTGGCCAAGCTGAAAAGGAACGAAGAAGCCGAGCAATGCTACCGGCAAGCCATCGCCTTGAACCCCGGAAGCGCGAGCGCGCATTCCAATTTCGTGATTTTATTGGCCGGCCTGAAGCGCGAAAACGAGGCCGAGCAGCACTACTGGCAAGCCCTGGCGCTCGATCCGCGGAACGCGGAGGCGCATAGCAACCTCGGCCTCGTGCTGGAGACGCTGGGGCGCGAAGAAGAGGCCCTGCTGTGCCATCGAAAGGCCGCCGAACTCCAGCCCGGCTGCGCGGAAATCTATTCCAACCTGGCGAACTTACTGGCCCAGGCGGGGCGCGCAAACGAGGCCGAGCAACACTACCGCCAGGCGATCGCCTTGCACCCGCGAGGAGCGATAGGGCATTCCAACCTGGGCGTTCTGCTGGCCGCCTGCCGCCGCGACGGCGAAGCCGAAGCCTGCTTCCGCCTGGCCTTGAGCCTAGCCCCGGACTACCCGCTCGCCCGTCTCAATCTAGGCTTCCTGCTGCTCGCCCAGGCGCGCTTCGGCGAAGGCTGGGCGCATCACGAAGCGCGCTACTCCGCCGAATTGTCCGACAATCCCATTGCCCTCCCCCGGCTGCCTTATCCGCAATGGCGGGGCGAATCGCTGGCGGGCAAGTCCTTGCTGGTTTGGCCGGAGCAAGGCCTGGGCGACGGCATCCAGTTCTGCCGCTACGCGACGCTACTCAAAGAGCGCGGGGCGGCGCATATCACGCTGGTGTGCAGGCCGCCGCTGAAAAACCTGCTGCAGTCGCTGGACGGCTGGGATGCCTTGATGACCCCCGGCGAAGCCGCCCAAGCGCTGCCGCCTCACGACTTTTGGACTTTCCTGCTGAGCATTCCGCTCTATTGCACACCCGATTCCGTCGGCATCCCGGCGCGGATTCCCTACCTGTTTGCGGCACCCGAGCGCATCGCGCGCTGGTCGCGGTACGTGCCGCCGGGCGGGTTCCGCGTCGGCTTGGCCTGGCGCGGCAACCCGGCGCACGCGAACGATGCCTACCGTTCCTTGCCCGGCTTGGCGGCGCTGGCGCCGCTGTGGGCGGTTCCCGGCGTGCGTTTCGTTAGCCTGCAAAAGGGCGGCGGCGAGGACGAAGCGCTCCACCCCCCGGCGGGCCAGCCCTTGACTCCTCTGGGTTCCGATCTGGCCGATTTTGCCGACACGGCGGCGGTGGTCGCGCAGCTCGATTTGGTGATTTGCGTCGATACCGCGCTAGCCCACTTGGCGGGAGCCTTGGGCAAGCCATGCTGGGTGATGCTGCCGGCGCATAAAACCGATTGGCGCTGGCAGCGCGGGCGCAGCGATTCGCCGTGGTATCCCGGCGCCGTCCGGCTGTTTCGCCAGCAGGACGGCTCGGACTGGCAAGGGGTCGTCGCGGAAATCGCACAAGCCCTAAAAAGCTGTCTTAAAAAATCGAACTCCGCGTAGGAGCGACCTCCCGGTCGCGATGGCGTTCTGGAAATCGCGACCGGGAGGTCGCTCCTACCAGCATTTCCAGCCTTGGAGGAATTTTTAAAACGGCTTCTTGGCTTGCTTTGCGGACGCACTCTATAGGAAACTCGTCGCCATGAACCCTGCAGAAAACGGCGCGCAGCAAACCCCCGGCGCCTATGCCATCGAGACACTTGAATTGAGCCGCCGCTTCGGCGCCGTCGCCGCCGTGGATCGGGTGAGCCTCGCGGTGCCCTACGGCGGGATATTCGGCCTGCTCGGGCCGAACGGCGCGGGGAAAAGCACCCTCATCAAGATGCTCACCACGCTGCTCAAGCCGTCGGAGGGAACGGCGCGCGTCGCCGGGTTCGACATTGTGCAAGCGCCTGCCGAGGTCAGGAAAAGGATAGGCTACGTGCCGCAACTGCTGTCCGCCGACGGTGCGCTCAGCGGATTCGAGAATCTCACGCTGTCCGCCAAGCTCTACGGCATTCCTCGGACGGAACGGAAATCGCGCGTCGATGAAGCCTTGCGTTACATGGGGCTGACGGACGCGGCGCGGCAACTGGTCAAGAAATACTCCGGCGGAATGATACGGCGGCTCGAACTGGCGCAGGCGATGCTGCACCGTCCGGCGATTCTTTTTCTCGACGAGCCGACCATCGGCCTCGACCCGGTGGCCTGCCTGAGCGTATGGGAGCGGCTGCGGGCGCTGAACCGGGAGCACGGCATGACCATCCTGATGACGACGCATTTCATGGACGAAGTCGATGAGCTTTGCGATGTCGTGGCGATTCTTCACCAAGGCCGCTTGGCGGCAAGCGGCAGCCCCGCCCGGTTGAAGGCGGCCGTGGGCGAGGGTGCGACGATGACCGACGTATTCGCCCACTTCAGCGGCGGCAGCCTCGAAGAGGAAAGCGGCTACCGCGATGCCAGGCAGACCCGCATGACCGCGAAGCGCCTGGGATGAACGCGACCGTGGACTTCCTCGTCAAGAGCCTGGCAATCGCGCAGATGGAGCTGAAAAAGCTCTTGCGCGACCCGATGGAGCTGTTTTCCCGCGCGGTGCAGCCGGTGCTGTGGCTGGCCGTCTTCGGCCAGGTGTTCAGCCAAGTGCGCGGGATACCCATCGGCAACATCAGCTACCTGGCCTTCATGACCCCCGGCATTCTCGCGCAGAGCGTGTTGTTCTCCGCGATCTTCTACGGCATCGCGGTCATCTGGGAGCGCGACCTGGGCATCGTCCACAAACTGCTGGTGAGCCCTAGCCCGCGCAGCGCGCTGGTATTCGGCAAGGCCATCGCCGCCGGATTCAGGGGTCTGGTGCAGGCGGCGATCATTTACCTGATCGCGTTTGCGATGCACATTCCCATCCGCACCGGGCCGGTGCCGGTGCTCGGCGTTCTCGCCGCCGTCGCGCTCGGATCGGCGGTCTTCGCGACCTTCTCCCTGATCATCGCCTGCCTCGTCAAGACGCGCGAGCGTTTCATGGGCATCGGCCAGGTCATCACCATGCCGCTCTTTTTCGCCAGCAACGCCATCTACCCGCTGTCGCTGATGCCCGATTGGCTCAGAGCGGTGGCGCGCTTGAACCCGCTGACCTACCTCGTCGATGCCTTGCGCATGCTGATGATAGCGGGCGGGCAGGGCACGCACAGCCTGGCCGCGAACTTCGCGGTGCTGGGCGGGGTGTTCGCCGTGTTCGTGATGATTGCGGCGAGGCTCTACCCGACCTTGATCGAGTAAGCGGGCTGCCGAGCGCGGGCCTTGCCGGGGAAGCGAGTCGCCCCTATACTAACCGGTCGGTCAGTCAGTCAAGAGCGCCATGCCCCTACCCGAATCCTGCAAGCCCGCCAGCGAAGGCGCCGAGCGCATCCTCGCCGCCGCCGAGGAATTGTTCGCCGCGCACGGCTACGACGCGGTGTCGATGAATGCCATCGCCGAACAGGCCGGCGTCTGCAAGGCGAACATCTTCCACCACTTCAAATCGAAAAACGAGCTCTACCTGGCCGTGCTGCGCGGCGCCTGCGCGGAAAACGCCGCGCACATCGAGCAGTTCGCCAGCGCACCGGACGGCCTGGCCGAGCGCTTCGGCCAGTTCGCCAAGGGGCATTTGCGGCAAATCCTGGAAAACGAGCGCATCACCCGCCTGGTGCAGCGCGATTTGATGGAAAATGGGCCGCAGCGGGGGCAGGAGCTGGCCGAGCAGGTGTTCGGCCAGAAATTCGCCCGCCTGGTCGGCATCCTGCGCGCCGGGCAGAAAAAAAACGAGTTGCGCCCCAGCGTCGACCCGGCCATGGTGGCAGTGCTGCTGATCGCCGCCGATTTGTTTTATTTCGAATCCCGCGAAGTGCTGAAGCATTTCCCGGATGTCGCTTTCGCCGGCAAGCCGGAACGCTACAGCGAAATGCTGGTAGACA
>JAIOJO010000252.1 GCA_019911985.1 Sulfuricellaceae bacterium
CAGATTTCGTTCACCAGCTTTCCTTCCCGGTAAACCAGCACATAACGCACCTTGATGGCGGCCTTGCCCTTGAATTCCACGTTGGCGCTCACGGTCGCGCCCTTGGGATTGGCGCTTTCTTCCAATTTAGCCACGCTGAGCTCCAGCTTGCCCTGCGACTGGGTGAATTTGCTCCAGACCGCTTTCAGGCTGTCGCTGCCGCTATACGCTCCGTCCAAGGGGCCGCCCACCCACTGCAATACCGCGCCGTCGGCGTAGCCATTCATGATTTGCGCCACATCGCCGGCGGCGATAGCCTTGAAGTGGGCGCTCGCGTCTTCGGCAGGGCCGGCCAGGACAGCGCCGGAAAGGGAAAACAGGATAGCGGCTTTCGCCAGGTTGCGTATAAACATGTTCGACTCCTCAATTCGTTTCAATGGGAACTACATTGGAGTAAACACGGTACATCGCGATTTATTCCCCGCCGCGACGACTATTTTTCTTGGCCGCCGGAAAAAACCCTCGAAACCCGCGCCAGGCCGGGGTTTATCTAGGGTTCAGACGAGGTATATCGACGCCAGCCCGAGGAAAATGAAGAAGCCCATGCTGTCGGTCGTGGCGGTCAGCAGCACGCTCGACCCCATGGCCGGGTCGCGGCCCAGCTTGTGCATGCCCAGCGGAATGAACACGCCGACCAGGGCCGCCACGAGAATATTCAGCATCATCGCTCCGGTCATCACGACCCCGAGCGGGACGCTCTTGTAGAGCAGGAAGGCGAGGAATCCGGTAATACTTCCCCACAGCACGCCATGGAGCAGGCTCAAGTAGATCTCCTTGGCGATCAGTTTGCGCAGGTTGCCGCCGTTGATTTGGCCCAAGGCCAGGGCGCGGATGATCAGCGCCGCCGTTTGGTTGCCGGAGTTCCCGCCGATACCGGCGACAATCGGCATCAGCGCGGCGAGGGCGTCCAGCTTCTCGATGGTGCCCTCGAAGGCGCCCACCACCCGTGAGGCAATAAAGGCGGTCACCAAGTTGATGACCAGCCAGGCCCAGCGGTTTTGCAGGCTTTTCCAAACCGACGCGAATAAATCCTCTTCCTGCCGGAGGCCGGCCATGGACAGCATGTCGCTGTCGAATTCGCCGCTGATGTGGTGTATCACCTCGTCCACCGACAAGCGGCCCAGCAAGCGGTTGCGGGAATCGACCACCGGCACGGTGATTAAGTCGTAACGCTCGAAGGCCTTCGCCGCTTCGTCCGCCAAATCTTCGGGGCGGAAGGAAACGGCATCGGTCGCCATGTTGTCGCGGACCAGCGATTCGGCTTCGCCGGTCAGCAGGCGGTTGACCGGCAATATCCCCTTGAATAGGCCTTTGCGGTCCACGACGAAGAGCTTGTCGGTGTGGCTCGGCAAATCACCCAAACGGCGCAGGTAACGCAGGACGGCTTCCAGTTTCACGTCGTCGCGGATGGAGACGTACTCGAAATTCATCAGGCTGCCCACGGAGCCCTCGGGATAGGACATCACCGACTGGAGTTGCGCCTTGTCCTCGCCATCCATCGAATCGACCAGCTCGGAGAACGTCGCGCTAGGCAGATCGGGCGCCAAATCGGCGAGTTCGTCGGTGTCGAGATCTTCCGTGGCGGCGAGTATCTCCTTGTGATCCATTTCCGCAAGCAGGGATTCCCGCACCGCGTCGGAAACCTCAAGCAGGATTTCGCCGCGCCTTTTCGGCTTGACCATTTCCCATAAAATGAGCCGGTCGTCGAAAGGCAGCGTTTCCAGCACATAAGCCAAATCGGCGGGATGCAGCAGGTCCAGCTTGAGTTTAAGCTCGACGATATTCTGCTTATGCACGAGCGATTCCACCAAGTTGCGCTTTTGCATGTCCTGGCGGTGCACCAGCGCCTCGACCACTTTTTGTTTGTTCAGCAGTTTCAGGATTTCCTGCAACTGCTCGTGCAGGCGCGCGTTGTGGTTGGCTGCCGTCATGATGCGCGGAACTCAGGCCGATGAATCATAGCCAGCCTTTTCTCTTGAAATACCAGAAAGGCAGGATCGAAGAACACACCATCAGCATCAAGGCGTAAAAATAGCCGTACTCCCACTGCAATTCGGGAATAATTTTGAAGTTCATGCCGTAAATACTGGCGATCAGCGTCGGCGGCATCAGCCCCGTGGCCGCAACGGTGAAGAGTTTGATGATGTTGTTTTGCTCGATGTTGATCATGCCCAAGGTAGCGTCCAGCATGAAATTCACCTTGTTGGACAGATAAACGGCATGGTCATTCAGGGGTAGCACGTCGGAAGCCAGCACCCGTAAGCGGGTTTTATTCGACTCGTCCTGGAACGCGCGGGTTTGCGTGAGGAAAACGAACAGCCGGCTGGAGCTGAGCAGGCTTTCGTAAACCTTGGACGCCATATCGCCCATCAGGCCGATACGGCGAAGTATGTCGTGGAAGGCATTTCCTTGCGGTTTTTCGTTGCGGAAAATCGCATTGGAGATCGCGTCGCGTTCCGCGCCTATGGTGACCAGTATGTCGGAGACGTACTCGACGATCCCCTCCAATAGCCCGACATAGAGAACCTCCGCCGACGAGCACATGCCGGCCTGCAGCGCGGCTTCGGAAGAAAATCGCCGGAACGGCTCGACCTCGCCGTAACGCAGCGTAATCATCGTGTCGCTCACGAGGATAAAAGTCACGTCGATATTTTTCGGGGCGTCGGGAGCGTTGCGGCTGATAACGGTCAGGGTGGCGTAAATGGCGGAATTAACCTGCCGGAAACGCACCGACGATTCAATCTCCTGGATTTCGTCCCGGGTTGGAATTTCAATTCCATAAGCGCGTTCGATCAGCGCTTTTTCTTCGTTGCTTGGCGTGTCGAGGTCGATCCAAACGAGGTTGGCGAGCTTTCCCTGAAAATCCGCCGCTTTTTTTAGGCCGTACTGGTCGAAAGTATAGGTTTTTATCACAACAAGGCCCTCGCGAACATTCGGCATCCATCCCTATGCCGATATTATTTTTCACCGACCCGCGCAGTCTATCAAACCCGCCGTAAAACTGGAAATTAATATGAATATGCGAAGCTTACCATGAAATGTTCATGTAACAATTAAACTAAAAATCCGAAAATCACGGCCCCGTGAACAGCCGTGCAAGTCGCGGCGAAATCCGACGGACACGGCAAGGCTTCTGCACTATGCAATTCGGCGCAAACTCCCGGCAACGGAAGCCCTTAGAAGCTGTTTTAATAAATCCTGAACCCGCGCCGGCGGCAAGCGGGTTTCAGGGCGCGACGCGGGTCGCGCGGTTTGGTTATTCCAAACAAGCGGCCCGCAACAAAGCCCTGGAGCTCGCTTGCCACCGGCCCGGAGGGTTGAGGCGCTAAGCCCGCGAGGGCGTCGTTACGGCTCGCTGATTTGGAATAACCAAACCGCGCTCGCCGCGCCTAGCCCTCACAGACTTAGCGCCTCAACGCGGGCTCAGGATTTATTAAAACAGCTTCTTAAGGCACCTGAGCCGAATTCATGCGCGCCAGGATAATTTCCGTGCGGCGCTGCAGCCCGCGCCCGTTGCGATGAGCGTCGAAGTAGCGCGGGTTCGGCACCATCGCAGCCAGCTTGGCCGCCTGCTCCGGGCCGAGGCTGGCGGCACTGCTGTGATAATAATGCCGGGCGGCCGCTTCGGCGCCGAAAATGCCGTTACCCCACTCGATCACATTGAGATAAATCTCGAAAATACGCCGCTTGCTCATCAACTTTTCAAGCATCACGGTCACCGCCGCCTCTTCCAGCTTGCGCCAGGGCGTGCGGCTGCTCGAAAGGAACAAATTCTTCGCGAGTTGCTGGCTGATCGTGGAACCGCCGGCGACGATCTTGCCTTTTTTCAGGTTCTTCTCGTAAGCCTTCTGAATTCCCTCCCAATCGAAACCGTCGTGATCGAGAAATTTTGCGTCCTCGGCGGCAACCAATGCGCGCTTGAGGTTGCCGGAAATGCGGCTATAAGGAACCCAGCGGTGCTGCAACTCCGCGTCCGGGTTCTTGCCTTGCAGTACCTCTAGGCGCTGCTCCATGAAAGAACTCTTGGAAGGGTTATGGTCTATCCACCACCACACGTGTCCCAGCAACCATAACTGGTACAGCAAAACCACCAGGAACAGCAGCGCGAAACCGCGCCACAACAGGCGCCACAGGGTTCTCATGGCGCTTTCAGCAAGGCGATCACCGGGGCGGTGTCGGGCCGCACGCCGCGCCACAGGAAGAAGGATTCGGCCGCCTGTTCCACCAGCATTCCCAGGCCGTCGGCCAGCCGCGCCGCGCCCTGCCCGCGCGCGAAGCGCAGAAAAGGGGTGTCCTTGCCGTACATCATGTCGTAGGCCAGCGCCCCGGCAGCAAATACACCCTGGGGTAGCGGCGGCAGTTCTTCATTGAGGCTGCTCGAAGTGGCATTGATTACCACGTCGAAAGTCTGGCCCGCCAGATCGTCATAGCCGCTGCCGGCAACGGCGCCGTAGGGGGCGAAATCGGAGGCCATGGCGAATGCCTTGCCGGCGGTGCGGTTGGCGATCACCAATGCTTGCGGCTGTTGTTGCAATAGCGGCAGAACAACCCCACGCGCCGCGCCGCCCGCGCCCATCAGCAAGATACGCTTGCCCGCCAAGGAAAATCCCAGATTGTGCACGATGTCGCGCACAAGCCCTGCGCCGTCAGTATTGTCCAGGTACAGATGGCCGTCGGCTTCACATTTGAGGGTGTTGACCGCCTGGGCAAGAGAGGCTCGCTCCGATAGTCGGTCGCCTTTCCGGGCCAGGGCGAAGGCTTCCAACTTAAAAGGCACCGTGACGTTCATTCCTCGGCCGCCTTGCTCGCGGAATGCCTGCACGGCGGCGGCAAAACCGTCGAGGGGCGCAAGAAGGGCTTCGTAACTCAAGTCCTGCCCCGTCTGCCGGGCAAATTCGGCGTGAATTCGGGGCGATTTACTGTGGGCAATGGGGTTGCCGATGACGGCGTAGCGGTCTGTCATGATAATCGTTGCAAAAGAAGGATAGCGGTCGCCAGTATAAGGCAAAAAAACCGGCCCATCCGCTTATCCGGCGGGCGTCAGCTTTGCACCCAGGGCAGTCCCGCCATTCGCCAGCCCCCCAACCGGCCACGCTGGCCAGAAGTGCCCTCGCGGTCGCCCTCGAAACCTTCCAGCACATTGTAGCAATCGCGGAAACCCGAGTGGGTCGCGGCAATGGCGGCCAAGTGGGAGCGATGGCCGCTGCGGCAGATAAACATCACCAAGGACTCGGGATCGACCTGTTGTTTCAGCGCTTCGAAGAAATGCTGGTTGAGCGCCCAATTCGGATAGTGTTGCCATTCGATCTGTACGCTGCCCGGAATCACGCCGACCAAATCCCACTCGGCGCGGGAACGCACATCCACCAAACAGACGCCGGGCAGATGATCTCTCAAGAAATGCGCTTCGCGGGGCAAGAGCGCGCCTTCATAGGGCAACTGCAAATCCTTGGCACGCTGTTGGGCCACCCGCAATATGTCGCTGACACTTTCTGGCATTTGCCACCTCAAATC
>JAIOJO010000253.1 GCA_019911985.1 Sulfuricellaceae bacterium
CCCCTCAGGTGGCGATTGAATTCGGGCGTAAAGTAATTTACTCGACCGAGCGGCCGACGTTTCTGGAACTGGAAGCGCACATCAAACAAGCGAAGTCCAAATAATCCCCTCTACCGGATAATTTTGCCAACGACATGAGCGACGATTCGCAACGCCCCATAATTATCAAGCGTATTAAAAAAGGCAGTCATGCCGCGCATGGTGGCGCTTGGAAAATTGCCTACGCCGACTTTGTGACCGCGATGATGGCCTTTTTTTTACTCATGTGGCTGCTAAGCTCCTCCTCTAAAGCAACCCTCGTTGGTATAGGCGAGTATTTTAAAACACCTTTTAGAGTCGCTATGCAGGGAGGAAAAGCCAGCGGCGATAGCTCAACCTTGATTCAAGGAGGCGGTACCGATTTAACCAAAACCGTGGGAGAAGTGCACAAGTCAGACCAACCCATAGAAAAGAGGGTAATCAACTTGCGAGAGGCTAAAGGGGAACTCGAAAAACAGGAAAAAGTAAAGCTCGAGGAACTCAAGAAAAAACTGGAAAAAATGATCGATAGCAATCCAAACCTGAAGCAATTTAAGAATCAAATTTTTCTGGACATTACTCGAGATGGTTTGCGCATCCAAATTGTCGACGAGAAAAATCGGCCTATGTTCGACTTGGGTAGTGCTCATATCAAGGATTATGCTAAGGTTATTTTGCAGGAAATAGGTAGGGTTCTAAACGATGTCCCCAATAGAATCACTTTGTCCGGGCATACCGATGCAACGCCTTATTCAGGTGGTGAAACGGGGTACAGCAACTGGGAGTTGTCATCAGATCGGGCTAACGCCTCCCGGCGAGCACTCATTCAGGGAGGGATGGATGACAAGAAGATGTTACGCGTTGTCGGGCTCTCCTCCGCCGTCATGTTCGATAAAAGCGATCCTTATAATCCAGTCAACCGACGAATTAGCATTATCGTGATGAATAAACAGGCCGAAGATTCGGTATTGCAGGAAAGCGAGCCGGTACAGGTGGCAAACGGTCAGAATGTACCCGTCAAACAATCCATCGAAACAGGTCTTAAACATTAACGCCGTAGAAATGAAATCGGAACGCCTGCTGGATGCCGAGAAAAAAAGGCTGCCTCCTTCAATCATGGCTTTTTTATTGCAAGCCATCTCGTTAATACTGGTGTTAGCGCTTATCCTTCCTGTTCTGGAGCACTGGACGGGGCCCCTTCCTACCCCTGCGGTTGCGCTCATGATCGGTTGCGGCGCAGCTTTTTTGGGAATTTTCGCAGCGATGTCAAGCTGGTGGTTGCCGATTAACTTAATATTCCCTCTTATTGTAGTACTTGCCCTGCCGTTAGGTATTCCACCTCTAGTTTATCTAATTGTTTTTTTTCTATTGATGGCAATTTATCGGGGTGTTGTACTTGATCGCGTCCCGCTGTATCTTTCCAGCAAAAAAGCACGATACGCTGTTCTGGAAAACCTTCCGGAACAAGCAGGATCGAGGTTTATTGATTTAGGGTCTGGATTGGGCGGCCTATTAATGTTCCTAGCGGAAAGACAGCCGCAAGGCATTTTCTCGGGCGTTGAATCAGCGCTGCTCCCATATTGGTTTAGCCGAATCAGGCTATTTCCGTTGCGACAAAATTGCCATGTTTTATGGAACAATATGTGGGCCATAAAGCTTAGCGAGTACGACGTCATATAC
>JAIOJO010000254.1 GCA_019911985.1 Sulfuricellaceae bacterium
ACCTTGCAGCAAGTCGCGCTGGAGCTGGCCCACGCCGCCCTGGCCGACTTGGCGGCGAGCCGCGCCCGCGAAGGCGAAAAACTCAAGGAACACGTTTTCGACCGGGCCGAGCGGATCGAAGCGCTGCTGGAAAAAATCCGCCCGCTGATCCCTCAACTGGTTGCCGCCTACCGCGAAAAACTCGCCACCGCCTTGCGCGAAGCTTCCGCCAGCCTCGACGAAGACCGCGTCCGCCAGGAACTCGCGCTGTTCGCCCAGCGCGTCGACGTGGACGAGGAGTTTTCCCGCCTGCAAACCCACCTCGGCGAAGTGCGCCGGGTATTGCAGCAGGGCGGCGCCGTCGGCAAGCGCCTGGATTTCCTGATGCAGGAACTCAACCGCGAGGCCAATACCCTCGGCTCCAAATCGGTTTCCGCCGACACCACCCAGGCGGCGATGGAATTCAAGGTACTGATCGAGCAAATGCGTGAGCAAATCCAAAACATCGAATAGAAGCGAGATACCCATGAATCAAGGCAAACTATTCATCGTCTGCGCGCCTTCGGGCGCGGGCAAAACCAGCCTGGTGCGCGCATTGCTGGAGAAGGATACGCAGGTCATGCTGTCGATTTCCTACACCACCCGCGCGATGCGCCCCGGCGAGGCGGACGGGCGCGATTATCACTTCGTCAGCCGCGAGCAATTCATCGCGATGCTGGAACGGAGCGAGTTCGTCGAGAGCGCCGAAGTCTACGGCAACCTCTACGGCACCTCCCAAATCTGGCTAAACGAGGCCATGCAGCAAGGCAGCGACATCATTTTGGAAATCGACTGGCAAGGAGCCGCCGCCGTGCGCAAAATTTTCCCCGATGCGGTCGGCCTATTCATACTTCCGCCTTCGCTGGATGCCTTGAAAACCCGCTTGCGAGGGCGCGGACAGGATAGCGACGAGGTGATAGAACGGCGTCTGGCTGCGGCACGGGAGGATATCAGTCACCTTAACGAGTTCGATTATGTTATCATTAACAACGAGTTCGATATCGCCCTGGCCGATCTGCAAGCGATATTCCGCGCCGAGCGCCTGCGCCTTGCACGGCAGACTGCCCGCCACCGCAATTTAATTAGCGAATTGATTTGAGAAAGAAGACACCATGGCACGCATTACCGTAGACGACTGCATGAAATTCATTCCCAACCGCTTTGACCTGGCGATGACCGCGGCTTTCCGCGCCCGCCAAATTTCCATCGGCGCCACGCCCCTGGTGGAACCTCACCGCGACAAACCCACCGTGATCGCACTGCGCGAAATCGCCGCAGGCAAAGTCGGCGTGGAAATTCTCAACAAAGGCCAGGCCTGATTTTGTGCGATGGAAACGGCAACCGGCCAGGACGCATCGTCCCCTCCCCCTTCCATCGCACCCGCCTTCGATCGCCTGCTTGAAACCCTTGCAAGCTACCTAAAAACCGAAGATATAGACCAGATCGAGGCGGCTTACCGTTTTAGCGAAGCCGCCCACGAAGGCCAGTTCCGCGTCAGCGGCGAGCCTTACATCTCCCACCCGGTCGCCGTGACCGCCATCCTGGCGGAATGGCACCTCGACCCTCCGGCGCTGATTGCCGCCTTGCTGCACGACGTAGTCGAGGATACTGCCGCCACCACGCAGCAACTGACCGAGACGTTCGGCAAAGCCGTGGCCGATCTGGTCGACGGCGTCTCCAAGCTCGACAAAATCGAATTCCAAACCGAAGCCCACGCCCAAGGCGAGAATTTCCGCAAAATGCTGCTGGCGATGGCGCGGGACGTGCGCGTCATCCTCATCAAGCTGGCCGACCGGCTGCACAACATGCGCACCATGACCGCGATGTCGCCGGAGAAACGCCGCCGCATCGCCAGCGAAACCCTAGAAATCTACGCCCCCATCGCCAACCGCCTGGGGCTCAACAACGTCTACCGCGAACTGGAAGACTTGAGTTTCCAGAACCTCTATCCCAACCGCTACCAAGTGCTGGAAAAAGCGGTCAAGGCGGCGCGCGGCCATCGCCGCGAAGTCGTGGGCAAAGTCCAGACGGCGATCAAACAGCGCCTGGAAGAGGCGCATATCGAGGCCCAGGTCAGCGGACGGGAAAAACACCTGTACAGCGTCTACAAGAAAATGCAGGAAAAATCCCTGGCGTTTTCCGAAGTGTTCGACCTCTACGGCTTTCGCGTCATCGTGCAAGACGTCCCCACCTGCTACCTCGCCCTGGGCGTGCTGCACAGCCTGTACAAGCCTATCCCCGGTAAATTCAAGGACTACATCGCGATCCCCAAGGCGAACGGCTACCAGTCCTTGCACACCACCTTGTTCGGCCCCTTCGCCACCCCCATCGAAATCCAGATCCGCACCCAGGACATGCACAAGATCGCCGAGGCGGGCGTCGCGTCGCACTGGCTCTACAAGAGCTCGGACGAGCGCATCAACGAAGTACAGCAGCAAACCCACCAATGGCTGCAAAGCCTGCTGGAAATCCAGTCCGAAAGCGGCGATGCGGTGGAGTTCCTGGAACACATCAAGGTCGATCTGTTCCCCGACGAAGTGTATGTGTTCACCCCCAAGGGAACCATCCTTTCCCTGCCGCGCGGCGCGACCGCGGTGGACTTCGCCTATGCCGTGCATACCGACGTCGGCAACCGTTGCGTGGCGGTGCGCATCAACCACGAACTTTCCCCGCTGCGCACCGAGCTGCGCAACGGGGATCACGTGGAAATCATCACCACATCCCAGGCCAAGCCTAACCCCGCCTGGCTGAATTACGTCGCCACCGGCAAGGCGCGCTCGCACATCCGCCATTTTTTGAAAACCATGCAATCGGAAGAATCGGCGGCCCTCGGCGAGCGCCTGTTAAACCAAGCCCTGCGCGCACTGCAAGTGGAACCGGCGCAAATCGGCGATACCCATTGGGAAAAGCTGCTGAAGGAAAGCAGCGCCAAGAGCAAACAGGAAGTGCTGACCGATATCGGCCTGGGCAAGCGCTTGAATGTGGTCGTCGCCTCCCAACTGCTGGCCACCGAACAAAGCGCGGGCGAGCGCAAAAGCGGCCAGCCGGGCGCCATCGCCATCCGCGGCTCGGAAGGCATGGCGGTGCAGTTGGCGAAATGCTGCCATCCCATCCCTGGCGACCCCATTCTCGGTTACATCAACAAGGGCAAGGGGCTGGTCATCCATACCCACGACTGCCCGACCATTACCGGCTACCGCGACGACCCGGATAAATGGCTGGACGTGGAGTGGGCCAGCGACATCCGCAAACTCTTCGTCGTGAGAATCAAGGTGATGGTCGCCAACCAGCGCGGCATGCTGGCCAAAGTGGCCGCCGCCATCGCCGCGGCGGAATCCAATATCGACAACATCAGCATGGAAGAAGAAGACGGCAGCGCCTACACCACGCTGCACTTCTCGCTGCAAGTGGAAAGCCGCTATCATCTCGCCCAGGTGATACGCCAGATACGGAAAATTCCCGAGGTATCGAGGATTAGCCGGGTGAAGGGTTAAGCCCGCAATCGGGGCATAACGCCACCGATGCCCTATTTTAACCGCAGGGCGGCATCCCGGTTCGGCACCTTGCCGCCGAACGAATCCCTGGCTAGCAAAGGTTTACTGCACCCCCCTAAACAATCATGAAATAGCCAGCTTACCTTAAGGAAAGGAAAAACCATGACCGAAAAACACATCATCCACACCCCCCATGCCCCGCAAGCCATCGGCACCTACTCCCAGGCGGTGAAGGTGGGCGATACCGTCTACCTGTCCGGCCAGATCGGCCTGGAACCCACCACGATGCAAATGGTGGAAGGCATAGAAGCGCAAATTCACCGCGTTTTCGCCAACCTCAAAGCCGTCGCGGAAATGGCCGACGGCTCCCTGGCCGACGTGGTGAAGCTGAACCTATTCCTCACCGACCTCGGCCACTTCGCCATGGTGAATGAAATCATGGCCGAGTATTTCAGCCAGCCCTACCCCGCCCGCGCCGCCGTGGGCGTGGCCAGCTTGCCGCGCGGCGCGCTGGTGGAAGCCGACGGAGTGATGGTTCTTTAAGGAGCCTCCGATTAAGTCGCATGGGGATCGCGTTGCGTCAAAAGCCGGAGGCTGCAAGGCGCGCGACGCCGGTCGTAGCCAGCCTACGATGCCAAGGAGCGCCGACCCCCATCCCAACCTTCCCCCGCTTGCGGGGGAAGGAGCAACTGCCTCCCCTCCCGCTCGCGGGAGGGGATCGA
>JAIOJO010000255.1 GCA_019911985.1 Sulfuricellaceae bacterium
CGGTAATCTTCCTCTACGGCATGGGTCTGGAAAAAGGCAGCGGCGGCATGGTTCCGCTCGCCGCAGCCGCAGCCGCCGGGCTGCTGCTCGCCCTGGCCACCGCCTGGGCGGTGGAACGGGGGCTGCGTTTCCTCAATTACGGCACCTTCTTCCGGGTCAGCGGGTTTCTTCTGCTGTTGTTCGCTTCCGCTCTGGTGATGAACGGCGGCGAACGCCTTATCGGCATGGGCTGGCTGCCGCCCCTGGTAGACCCCCTGTGGGATAGTTCCGCCTTGCTCGACGACGGCACCACCCTCGGCAACCTGGTGGCTTCCCTCACCGGCTACCGCGCCCATCCGTCCCTTGCGGCGCTGCTGCTCTATGCCGCCTACTGGGCCGGAGAGGCTGCCTTGAGCCGCCGCTACAACACTAAGCCATGAACGAACACGCCTCAAGCACGCGCGCCTTCCCTTTTCCGGTGACGGCCATTCGCACCGCGCCGCCTCCCTCCCGCCTGTACGCCGTCGGCGAGGCTCTACGGCGACACCGCAAGGCCATTATCGGCATGCAATGGGCGGTGACGCTATTTTACCTCGTACTGGTAACCGTACCCGCCTTCCGGCCTTTACCGAATGAAGCCGCCCATGTTTACAACAATCTCACGCTATTCGCCCAATTCGCCTTCTGGGGAATTTGGTGGCCCTTCGTGATCCTTTCCATGATGATCGCAGGCCGCGCCTGGTGCGGCCTGCTCTGCCCGGAAGGAGCGCTTGCCGAGTTCGCCAGTCGCCACGGGCTGGGGCACCCGGTGCCGCGCTGGATGAAATGGGGCGGCTGGCCTTTCGTCGCTTTCATCGCCACCACGGTTTACGGACAACTGGTTTCCGTTTACGAATACCCCAAGGCGGTGCTGCTGATCCTGGGCGGCTCCACTCTCGCCGCTCTCGCGGTCGGCCTGGTCTACGGCAAGGGTACGCGCGTGTGGTGCCGCCACCTGTGCCCGGTGTCCGGTGTATTCGGGCTGCTCGCCCGGCTCGCGCCGGTGCATTTCCGCGTGGATCGGGCGGTTTGGGATGCAGCGCCCCGCGCCGCCGCCGCGGATTGCGCTCCCCTGGTGGACATCCGCCGCATGAAGGGCGGCGCCCAGTGCCACATGTGTGGAAAATGCAGCGGTCAACGCAACGCGGTATCCCTCGCCGCCCGCCTACCCGGAAGCGAGATCGTCGCCCTCTCCGAAAAAGAGGCGCGCCCTTGGGAAACACGCCTGCTGGTGTTCGGCACCCTCGGCGTGGCGGTAGGAGCTTTCCAGTGGAGCGCCAGCCCCTGGTTTGTAGCGGTGAAACAAACGTTCGCCGAATGGCTGGTGGCCAACAACCGCTTCGCCCTGCTTCAGGACAACGCGCCGTGGTGGCTGCTTACCCACTATCCCGAGGCCAACGACGTCTTCACTTGGCTCGACGGCCTGCTGATCCTCGTCTACATTGGCGCTACCGCTCTCTTGCTGGGCGGCTGGATCACGCTTTGGCTCCGGCTTGCCGCCGCCTGCCTGCGAGGCAGCGGAGCGCAAGCCCGCCGCATTGCCTACGCGCTGATTCCTCTCGCCGGGGCGGGGCTGTTCCTCGGCCTCTCCTCCCTCACCGTCGCGCAGATCAAGGCAGAAGGCATCGCGCTGCCTTGGCTACCCTATGCGAGGGGCGCCTTACTGACGCTCGGTATAGCGGGCAGCATCGCCCTGGCCTATCGCCAGTTGGCGGGCTGGCCATCCCTGCTGCGCGGCGCCGCCCTTGCCGCCTTCTCCGTGGCGACGGTTCCCGTGGCGGCATCGTGGATAGCCTTATTCTATCTTTGGTAACAAAGCGTCCCGGGAGCGTTGAAACGAGCGGCTAGAATTCATGTGCCAGGACTCTTAATCGAGAATCAAAAACAGTTCGGCGCGGCGGAGGCGCGCCGTATCCAGCATATCGACGGCATCCTTATAGGCGGATAGCAGCACCTCGTGAACCGGCGCTTGGACGCTTGCGGCATATTCAGACAGGGCCTGCCGCACGGCCGTATCCGGCGAGCGGAATAAGGCGGGGTGGGCGGCAAACCAATGCAGGAAAGATTCGATTGCGGCCCGGTCGAGCCAGCCGCGATAGAGCGAGGCATGCGGGAAACTGGCGGATAATTCGCTGTCTATTTCCTGTACCAAGTCCGCCAAGTCATTCCCCAGCCACAGCCTATCGGTCTGCTCGGCACTCCACCCCATCAGCGGCAAGACCTGTTTCAAAACATAAAAATTGGCCTTGAAACGGTGGCTGAGCGAGGGTGCCCGCTCGAACTTTTCCGCCAAGGCGGCGAGCAGCCACAAATGCGGCTGAACCTCGCCAGGAGGCGCGGCGCGCAGCCAGTCTTCATCGTAGCGCAAGGCCATCAAGGCCTCCGCGGCGGCACCCGATGCCGTGCTCGAAACGTCTTTAGCCCATGCCAATAGCACATCGGAGTGGTAAGCATCGCCGCCGATGCAGCGCGTCAAAAAGCGTTCCCGGAACGCCGGCAGGTGGAAGGTAAAGGCATAGTGGAGGACGGCCATCGTCGTTATCCTTAAAAGCTATATTTAGGGAGCCTCTGATTAAGTCGCACGGGGATCGC
>JAIOJO010000256.1 GCA_019911985.1 Sulfuricellaceae bacterium
GCCCGCAAAACCCCGTCCCGTAAGGGTTGTGTCAAAAGCCGGCGTCTGCTGCGTTGCGCTCCTTGGCATCGTAGGCTCGCTACGACCGGCGTCGCGCGCCTTGCAGCCTCCGGCTTTTGACGCAACGCGATCCCCGTGCGACTTAATCAGAGGCTCCTTAATAAATCCCGAGTCCGCGCCGGTTTCGCTCCGGCGGCGGAGAGAGGCTTGTCTTCAGCCAGGGCTTGCGTGGCCTGAAGACGGGGCAAGTGGTTAACTATGCGAGGAAAGTTCTAAAGCGCTTCCGGGCGGTTTCGGCTAGCCCGGGTGGCCGCGTTCTTGAGTTTGATGTGGCGCTAGTCGAGTGCGATACGGTATTATTCACTGTTGCCTCGCGGCTGTTCGGGTGAACGGTTCCGGTTCGGTTGCCCTAGAATCCTCGCTGGCGCTGGGGTTCTTAGGGTGCGCCGGCCCGTTTCGGTGCTTAGATCGAATAGACTGGAGCCGATGGCCTAGGCCTTGTTTAAAAATAGAAGGGGTTTCCGAGCCGAGTGAGCGAGAACCCGTTATAACTGCAGTCGGCATAAGCACCGACGGCGATTGAAGGATAGCAATGAAATGTGTAGATGATTTCCGCCTGAAATTGGGCCGGCATGAACTGGTGCCGATCATTATCGGTGGAATGGGAGTAGATATTTCGACCGCCGACTTGGCGCTCGAAGGCGCCCGCTTGGGGGGTATCGGACACATTTCCGACGCCATGGCGCCCACTGTCGCCGACCGGCGCTACAAGACGCACTTTGTCAAAGAAAAGCTTAAACAGTACAAATACAACGTCAAAAACGCCGATAAATCCGCCGTGCAATTCGATCTCGGCAGGTTGGAAGAAGCGACGCGCCTGCACGTGAGCCGAACCATGGAAGCCAAACGCGGTGAGGGCATGATCTTCATCAATTGCATGGAAAAGCTCACCATGAATGCACCGCGCGAGACACTGCGGGTGCGTTTGAATGCCGCGCTCGACGCCGGCATCGACGGGATTACCTTGAGCGCGGGCCTGCACCTCGGCTCCTTTGCGCTGATCGAGGATCATCCGCGCTTTCGCGACGCCAAGCTCGGCATTATCGTTTCGTCGCTGCGGGCCTTGCAGCTCTTCCTGCGCAAGAACGCCAGACTTAATCGGCTGCCCGATTTTGTCGTCGTGGAGGGGCCGCTGGCCGGCGGCCATCTCGGCTTCAGCATGGACTGGGCGAAATACGACTTGCACGTGATCATGGCCGAAATTTACCAGTACTTGCAGGCGGAGCAATTGGCTATTCCCCTGATCGCGGCCGGCGGTGTTTTTACCGGCAGCGATGCCGTTACTTTCCTCGAAAACGGTGCGGCGGCAGTACAGGTGGCGACGCGCTTTACGGTTACTCACGAGTGCGGTCTGCCGGAAAAAGTCATGCAGGAATACTACAAGGCGAGCGAAGCCGATATCGAGGTAAACACCATTTCACCCACCGGCTATCCTATGCGCATGCTGAAAAACTGTCCGGCGATCGGATCGGGCATCCAGCCTAACTGCGAGGCCTTCGGTTACCTGTTGGACGGCGCAGGCAATTGCGCTTATGTCACGGCCTACAATCGGGAAGTGGCTTTACACCCGGATGTAAAGAAAATTTCGGTGAAAGATAAAACCTGCCTATGTACTCACATGCGCAACTTCGATTGCTGGACCTGCGGCCATTACACCTACCGGCTCAAGGATACCACGCGGCGTTTGCCGGACGGCAGCTACCAGGTGCTTAGCGCCGAGCACGTGTTCCACGACTACCAGTTCAGCGTCGACCAGAAAATCGCCTTGCCGCGTTAATTCGTCTTGATGAGAAATTACACCTTTAAACTGGATTTCAAGGTAAGGGATTACGAGTGCGATTTGCAAGGGGTGGTCAATAACGGCGTTTACCAAAACTATCTGGAGCACGCTAGGCACGAGTATTTGCTGGAATCGGGCGTGAACTTCGCTGAACTGGCCCAACGCAACATCAATCTCGTGGTGGTGCGGGCCGAACTGGATTACAAATATCCCTTGAGGAGCGGCGACAGGTTTTGGATCGGCGTCAGTGCCGAGC
>JAIOJO010000024.1 GCA_019911985.1 Sulfuricellaceae bacterium
CGTAGAGGCGGCTATACAGCCCGTCGCTCTGCATCAGTTCGGCGTGGGAGCCTTCCTCGATGATGTGCCCGTCCTCGAAGACGTAGG
Organism: Sulfuricellaceae bacterium; assembly: GCA_019911985.1. Taxonomy (GTDB): domain Bacteria; phylum Pseudomonadota; class Gammaproteobacteria; order Burkholderiales; family UBA9220; genus JAIOJO01. Next base: position 88 of record JAIOJO010000024.1, read on the forward strand.
CGCGGTCGGCTTGCTTCACGGCGGAGAGGCGGTGGGCGACGATCAGCGTGGTGCGATTGTGCAGGAAGGTTTTCAAGGCCACATGCAGGCGCGCTTCGGTTTCGGCGTCGAGGGCCGATGTGGCCTCATCTAGGATCACCACTTGGGGGTCGGACAGCACCATGCGGGCGATGGCCAGGCGTTGGCGCTGGCCGCCGGAGAGGCGCACGCCCTGGCGCCCGACCACGGTGTCCAGGCCCTGCGCCAACTCGCGCACGGTGGCGGCGAGTTGCGCCACGTCCAGCGCCTGCCATAGTTGCTCGTCGCTGAAGTCGCGCCCCAGGGTCAGGTTCATGCGCACCGTGTCATTGAACAGCGCGGGGTGTTGCAGCACCGTGGCGACGTGGCTGCGAACCACGTCCAGGCCGATTTCGGTGATCGGCACGCCGCCGAAATACAACATGCCGGACTGGGCCGGGTAAAGGCCCAGCATGACTTGCACCAGCGTCGATTTGCCGCCGCCGGAGGCGCCCACCAGGGCTATTTTCTCGCCGGGGCGGATGTCCAGGTTGACGTGGTTCAGCACGTTCGGGCCGTTGCCGTAGCGGAAGGAAATATCCTCCACCTTGACGCCGACGGTGCGCTGCCCGGCGAAGGGGTTATGCAAGGCCGGGTAGCGCGGCTCCTCTTGCAATTCCGCCAAGCGGTTGATGCGGCCCAGCGCGGCCTTGGCGCCGAATAAGGCGTACTGGATGCCGAGGATTTCCTGCACCGGCTGCATCATGTACCAGAGGTAGCCGAATACCGCCATCATCTCGCCCACGCTGAGGCTGGAAAACACCACCATCAGCATGCTCACCGCGCGGAACACGTCGAAGCCGATCAGGAAGACCATGAAGGACAGGCGGCTGGCGGCGTCGCTTTTCCACGAGAAGGCGGCGGCATGGGTGCGGATGCCCCGCGCTCGATCGATCACCCGGGCGATGTAATGCTGCTCGCGGTTGATCGCACGGATTTGCTGGATCGCGTCCAGGGTTTCGGTGAGCGCCTGCTGGAACAGTTCGAAAGCGCTGTTCTCGCGTTTCTTTAAGTCTTTCACCCGCTTGCCCATCGCCATGGTGAGGTAGACCACCACCGGGTTGAGCAGCAGGATGAACAGCGCCAGTTGCCAGTGCATCCACAGCAGCACGGCGGCGGTGCCTATGATGCTGAGCAGGGCCACCAGGAATTTGGCGATGGTGGTGCCGATGAAATCGTCGATAGCGTTCAGGTCGGTGACGAAATGCGAGGCCACCGCGCCGCTGCCCAAGGTTTCGTATTCCGACAAGGCGATGCGCGACAGCCGCTGCAGCAGGCCCTCGCGGATACGGAAGGCGACGTCCTTGGCGATCAGCGTGAAGTTGCGCGTCTGCCACACCCCGAGTATCACCGCCGACAGGCGCAGGCAGATCGTCGCCGCGAGAACCGCGCCGACATACAGCAAAGGCCCGTGCCAAGGCTCGGGAAACCAGCCGTTCAGCAAGGCCACCATCTTGCCCGGCTGGTGCAGCAGCACTTGGTCCACCAGCAAGGGCATCAGCAGCGGGATGGGCACGCTCGCCAGCGCCGCGAAAAAGGCGATGACATGGGCGTAAATCAGCTCTTTCTTGTGCTCCTTGGCAATGCCGAGGATGTACCGCCAGGTATAGCTTCGGGGCGAAGAGGCGGCGGGCATGAATACTCGCTGCGGGCCGCGCAGATCATGTTCGGGTGGGCTCATTTTATGTCCTTGGCGGCGCGGGGAAAGCGGCGTTTACGCCCCGCCGGGCAGCGGCTGCTAATCCCAGAATTTATAATCCGATTTCTCCAGCACCTTGATGCAGGCATCCACTGCGTTTTCATCGTAGAGGCTGCCGCGGTTCATGCGTATTTCCTCCACCGCCCGCTCGATTCCCAGAGCCGGGCGGTAGGGGCGGAACGAGGCCATCGACTCGACTACGTCCGCAATGCAGATGATCCGGGCTTCGAGGCAGATTTGTTCGCCGGCGAGGCCGTTCGGATAGCCCGAGCCGTTCATCCGCTCGTGGTGCTCCAGAACCATGCGCGCCACTGGCCAGGGAAATTTCGCCCCTGCCAGGATATCGTAGCCGGCCTGGGAGTGCGTCTTGATAATGTCCATCTCGACCGTCGACAGCCTCCTGGGGTTGGTAAGAATCTCGGCCGGGATGCGGATCTTGCCGACATCGTGAACCAGGCTGCCGAGCCGGATTCCGGTGACGGTCTCCGGCGTCACGCCCATTTCCTCGGCAATCGCCACCGACAGCAGCGAAACGCGTTTCTGGTGGCCGTCGGTGTAGGGGTCGCGCGATTCTATCGCGCGGGAAACCACGGCGATGGTCTGCTCCAGCGTTTCGATCACGGTCTGCCGGGCGTGTTCCAGTTCCCGCGCCTGCGCGCCGGCCTTGGCGCTCTTGTAGATGGCGCCGAGCAGGGTGTCGGTGTTGACCGGTTTGATCACGTAGCGGTCCACGCCGATTTCGATGGCGCGGATAAAATAATCCTGTTCGCTGTACGCGGTGATCACGATGATCGGCACATCGCGCGTCGAAGATTTGATCGACGCGGCCATCTCCAGCCCGTCCATCACCGGCATCTTGATGTCCGTCACCACGACATCGGGGTGGTGTTCGGCGAAAACCCTGGCGCCTTCCTGCCCGTTGGCCGCGGTGTGCAAGACGCCGATCCGGCGCTCCAGAAAGCGGGCGAGCAGTTCCCGCGTCTCTTCCTCGTCCTCGACGTAGAGGACGGAAAGGGTTTTCATGAAATCGATGTCGATATCCAGGCTGGTTTCGTTTTCCATATGGCGGTCCGGGTGCTAGGGGGCGGGGTAGAGGGGCACGCTCAGCGTGAATTTTGCGCCGTGTTCGAGGTTCATGGCGCCGACCTTGCCGTGCATATTGCGTTCGACGATCATTTTGACCATGTACAGTCCGATTCCGCTGCCTTGCTCCTTGGTGGTGAAATAGGGCTCGAACAATTTTGGCAGGATTCCCTGCGGAATGCCACCGCCGTTGTCCTCTACGCTCAGCACGGCGTCGCTTGCCTGTTCCCGGAGCGTGATCCGGGTGCGGCCGCTGCCGGTCTTGCTCGCTACAATCGATTCCTTGGCGTTCGCCAGCAGGTTGAGCACGGCTTGGGCATACTGGTTGTGGAAGCCGGTCACCAGCAAGGGATGGGGCGGCAGGTCCAGTTCGAGGTCGATATGGTTGTTCTTGAAAGTTGCCTCGATGATAGCGATGGCATCCCGCGTGGCCTCTACTAGGTCGAATTGCGACTCCTCCCGGTCGGGGCGGAAGAATTCGCGGAAATCGTCGATGGTGTTCGACATCCGCTCTATCAGGTGGCGCACCGCGGCGACGTCCCTGTTTAGGGTCTCCGGCGTCATGGTGTTGAAGCGGAAATCGTCGTGCATGTTGCTGACGATCAAGCCTAGGGAATTCAGCGGCTGGCGCCATTGATGGGCGATGTTATGCACCATTTCGCCCATCGCCGCGAGCCGCGACTGCTGGATCAGCAGGTGGTCTTTCTCGCGGTTTTTCGCGAGTTCATCGCCCACCCTCTGTTCAAGCGTGGCATTGAGCTTTTTGAGGGCCTGTTCGGCCTCCTTGCGCTCGGCGATTTCGTGGTGCAGATTGACGTGGTAGGCGCGCAAGTCGTCGCGCATCGCGGCGAAGCTGTCGACCAGGTTGCTCACTTCGTGGCTGAGGCTTTTCGGCAGCGGGGCGTCGTAATCCATTTGCGCAATGCGCTTGGCGGCCTTGGCCAATTGCGAAACCGGCCTTCTGACGGCGAACTCCGCCAGCAGGATGATGGTTGTCATCATGATCGCCAGCATGCCGTAGAGCATGATCGTGAGTTCCCGGCTTTCCTTGCGCGCGTTTTTTAGCGTCGGCGTGAGGTCGATCTGCACGTAGAGCGTGCCCAGTTGCGTGTCCAGGTAGCTGATCGGCTTTTGCAGCGTTTGCACGTCGGGGTTGTAGAGGCTTGGGGAGGGGGGCGCGGTAGTGACCAGGGGGTAGAGCTGCTTGCCTTCGGCGTCGACCAGCCGGATGCCGATCCAGGTGGTGTTTCTCTTTTTCAGCGCATTGAGATTTTCGTGAATGATGTCCAGCTCGCTGCCCAGCAGAAGAGGGATCAGGCCTTCCACTACGCTGCCCAGGTGTTGGTCCACCGCCTTGAGGTGGGAGGCCTTGTTATTGGCGAGGTTGTCGGGGATCCATTTTGCGTAAAGAAAGCTGCCCATCAGCAGGCTGATGAGCAGCAGCGGGAGCAGGAGTATCGCGCGCAGTGACATGAGCGGGCTCGCCTAGTCTTCTTCCCACAGGGATTCCAGTCCCCAACTGAGCATCGGCGTGTAATCCGCCATGGATGTGGCAACCATCTTGTGTATCGGCACCTTGTCCAGCCATTCCTGTCCTTCTCGGGTGCGGCTCATTTCCAGCAGAGCCTGCTGAACTTCGTCCCGCAGCGCTTTGCTTATCCTCGGGTGCGCCGCGATCGGGTGGGACGGTATTTCCCGCGTGGTATAGAGCACCCTGAGGGCTTCCTGCACCGAGGCGTCCTGTTCGTGCAGTGTTTTTTCCACGCCGCCGCCGGCCGCCGTCAGGCCGTTGACCACATGGAAATAGACCGAGCTGTGGGTCTTGACGTACAGCGGGACGACCGTGACGTGATACAGCCGGGACAAGTCGGCGCGCATCAACAGGCTGGCCCCGATGGCGTTGGCGGAGGGGAAGGCGACGGTTTTTCCTTCGAGTTCGGATATATCCTGGATCGGGCTGTCCTTGCGCACCACCAGGATGCCCCGCAGCGGGGTTTCGTCCCGAACCAGGGGAATGTAGCCCTGGCTTTGGCTTACCATCAGGATATGGTAGGGATTGGTGTAGACGAAATCGAAACTGCCTTTGGACAATTCGCGTTCGAAGTTCTGGATTGTGAGCGTGGCGACCAGCTTGAAGGACAGTCCGGTGCGCTTCTCCAGCTCGTCCACGATGGGCTTCCAGATGGCGAAGAGTTTGCGCTGCTCGAACTGCGGCACCACCGCGAACGTGTAAGTGTGCGCGGCGGCATGGGCGCTGACGGCGAGGCAGGCTGTGGCGAGCAGGGGCAGGGCCGCTTTAACAAGCCACGTCCAGCTTGGTTTATTTTTTATTGTGCAGCCCATTTTCGCTCTCCATAGCGGCATCCGCAATCCGACCTATACGCATTTGCCGCAGCCTCGAACCTGGGTTCATCCGGGGAACGGGCTGGCATCCCGTTCTGTCTCGGCTGCGGCATGGTCTTATTGAAGCACCTCGTCGTTGAATAGGCCAGGATGCCGCTGTGGGGATGCGGCTCAAATTCCTTCCCGATCCGGTGTTCAGG
>JAIOJO010000257.1 GCA_019911985.1 Sulfuricellaceae bacterium
GTTGATGACTGCGCGGCGGTTGGAGCGGCCCAAGCGGGAAATCAGCAGCAGCCAAGTCAGCGTGAACGCGACGGCCACCGCCAGCGGCCCGGCTTCGATGCTGGGTACGTAGGCCGGTTGCAGCACGTGGGCGCGTTCCGCCAGCTTGGCCGGCCAGCCGGTCATCATGGCGATCCAGCCGAGCCAGAGGAAACCGGAGAACAGGCCGAAAGTCATGAAGCCGAACCAGTCCAGCGCGCCCGCCGCACCGCGCCGCAGGCTGTCCACGCCGTCCGCCGCCAGCACCGCCAGGGGCAGCAGCAGCGGCATGGCGTAAAGCTCCCGCGCGTCGGACGAGGCCGCCAGCACCGCCAGCACGACGGCGAACAAGGTCAGCGGCAACTGCACCGCGGGTCGACCCAGAGCTTGGCGGCGCCCGCGCCACAGGCCCCACAAGGCCAGCGGCCAGGCAGGCCAGGTATACCAGGGCAGGGTTTGCAGGTAGAAATAGGGATCGCGGCTCGGCCCGAGATGGGCGGTGCCGAGGAAGCGTCCCAGGTTGTTGACCCACAGCCATTGCTCGAAGAGTTGCGGCGAGCGCTGGTACAGCGCGACGGGCCAAACGCTGAACCAGGGCAAGGCGACGAGCGCCGCCACGCCGAGGGCGAGGGCATAGCGGCGGTTGCGCCAAGCCGGAAACAAGGGCAGCAGCAGGGCCACGATGCCGATCGCGCCGGGCGCCAGCAAGCCCTTGGCCATGAAGCCGATGCCGGCGCCGCAGCCCAGCGCGATGCCGCCCAGCACCGGCCGCCGCAGCAGCAGCGCCAAGCCGTAGAAGGCCAAGGCGAAACCGGTGAATTGCGCGGTGTCGGTAATCATTTCGTGCGCCCGCACCAGCAGGCCGAGGGAGCCGATCAGCAGCAGTAGCGTCAGCCCGCCCTTGTCGCGGCCGAGCAGCTCGCGTCCGGTCAAGGCGGTGAAGTATAGCGCCAGGCCGATGTAGAAACCGCTGGCCAGGCGCGCGCCGTCGTGCAGCGGCAGCAGGAAGGAAAACAGCCGGGCGAAGAGCGCCGCGGTGAGGTAATAGAGCGGCGGTTTTTCCATGAAGGGCTCGCCGCCGAGCATGGGCACGACCCAGTCGCCGCCATGGATGAAATGGTAAACCAGGCCGAAGCTATAGGCCTCGTCCGGCTTCCACGGGTCGTGGCCGACCAGGCCGGGCAGCAGCCAGGCCGCCGCCAGCACGACGACGAGCAGCGCCTTGCCGGAATTCTCGCCCCAGCGAGCCCAAGCCTTGCCGGCTGCACCCGTCACGGCATCAGGCCTTTTCCGCCGCCGCCGCGACGGCGCGAGGAACGCGCTCGATCAGGCGGGGATCGA
>JAIOJO010000258.1 GCA_019911985.1 Sulfuricellaceae bacterium
TAGTAAAACGTGGCGTGCGCCTGATCCGCCCCATGATCGTGCTGGTCTGCATCCTGATCAGCACCAAGCTGCTACTGGAGAGCCATCCGGCGCTGCTTGACTGGATAGGCCTGTAACAGCCCTGATCAGCGCCCGGCTGGATTCACCAAAATCAGCAGTTAGCGCTTGACATAACAACCATAATCAATAGAATACCGGCCTTCGATTGATGCGGGAATAGCTCAGCTGGTAGAGCACAACCTTGCCAAGGTTGGGGTCGCGAGTTCGAGCCTCGTTTCCCGCTCCAAATTCAGAGGGAAAGCATCCGCTTTCCCTTTTTAGTTTCGGTTTAGGACTCCTAGCCTGACCAAACTAACGTTCTTAAAAGCCTAGTCCGATCGATACGGCATGGCGGGGTGGCAGAGTGGTTATGCAGCGGCCTGCAAAGCCGTGTACGCCGGTTCGATTCCGACCCCCGCCTCCAATTACGTGCCCGGATGGTGAAATTGGTAGACACAAGGGACTTAAAATCCCTCGGCTGCAAGGCTGTACCGGTTCGATTCCGGTTCCGGGCACCACCCCCACCGAGTGAAGTCCGAACTGCCGCCAATGCCCATCTGAAGCTTTAGTGCCGCTTACTATAACGAGTGCGTTCTACCTTCATTCAGTCCGTGGAGTCCTCCACTTGAGGCAGTGCAATCTCGAATACCGCCCTTCCGTTTACGCACATCGCTACGATTCGCCCCTCATGAGCGTCGATAATGGACTTAACGATGGATAGCCCGAGCCCGGCGCCATCCCCTTTCCGTTGCCGCGAGGGATCGACGCGATAGAAGCGGTCGAACAATCTAGACAAATGTTCAGGGGGAATGTCGCTGCCTGGGTTTTCCACCCGAATCCGTACCAAATTGTTTTCAGACGCCAGCGAAATGGTGACGCTTTGACCTGGCGTGGTATGGCGTATTGCGTTGGAAAGCAGGTTGCTTAAAGCCCGGCGCAGCATCAAACGGTCTCCTTGCAAGGCTGGGGCGCTACCATCCAGTCTCAAGGATACCCCGCGCTCTTCCGCCCAAGCCTCAAAATAATCGAACAACGCCTGCACTTCGGCGACGAGATCCACGCTACTGCGTTCCGGCTTCAGTAAAAGGTTATCGGTCTGGGCGAGAAACAGCATGTCGCCTATCATTTTCGCCATGCGCTCATATTCTTCCAAGTTGGAATAAAGAATTTCACGGTATTCTTCAATGCTTCGCGCCTTGGACAGGACGACTTGTGTTTGAGTCGTCAGATTGGTCACCGGCGTGCGCAGCTCGTGGGCGATATCGGCGGAAAAGTTCGAAAGCCGACGAAAGCCATCCTCAATCCGTTGGAGCATGGCATTGAATGATTCCACCAGCTCGGCCAGTTCAATCGGGACTTGATTCGACGCCAACCTCAGATGCAGTCGATCGGAGCTGATCCCGCGGATTTTCGAGCTGAGGCCACGCAGGGGCGAATGCCCTTGGTATACGGCAAGCCAAGCCGCCAGAATGGCGGCGAAGCTGGCTAATAGCGTAGCCAACCACAGAGTGCGCTGAAAGCTCATGAGATAGTGCAGATGAAAATCCATCGCTGCGGCAACGATCACCGTGTATGGAACGACATGCCCATCGAACTCGATGCGCACGACCGCGCCACGGTAGGTTTTCTGCTGGTCTTGCCAAACGAAAAGTGCATTTGCGTCGACATGTGAAACCGGCGCAAGCTTGGAAATTTCGGACAGATCGGGGCCAGGAGAAGCATATACCTGCTTTCCGCTGGCATCGGCTACAGAAAAAAATACGCCGTGATGCCCCGATACCGCACCGGCCAAGCGCTTTTGCAGGCTTGCCTCATCCCGCTCCGACGGCCCTTCTAACAGGGCGTGCCGTATAGCCGCAACGACGACGCGGAGTTCGTCGGCATCCTGCTCGGCAAAATGGTGCTCGATCGAACGCTCGACGATCCAGCCAAAAACCAGAAAAATAAGTGTGGTGGCAATACCGATAAAAACGGTGACCCGCAGCGCAAGGGAAGCAGGGCGGCGCGGCGTGCGTTCAGCCGACACCTGGCGCTTCCAATGTATAGCCCATGCCGCGTACCGTATAGATCAGCTTAGGCTCGAAATCATCGTCGATTTTCGCGCGCAAGCGGCGAATGGCGACATCAATAACATTGGTGTCGCTGTCGAAATTCATGTCCCACACCAGGGAGGCGATCAGAGAGCGCGGCAGTACCTCCCCCTGGCGCCGAACCAGTAATTCCAGCAGAGCAAATTCTTTTTGGGTTAGGTTGATGCGCTTGCCCGAGCGCGTGGCGCGGCGGCGCAAAAGGTCGAGTGCCAAATCGGCGACTTGCAGGCGATCCGCCAGCACGGGTGCGCTGCCTCGCCGCAGCAGCGTGCGGACTCGCGCCAATAATTCCGAAAAGGCGAAGGGCTTGATAAGGTAATCGTCGGCCCCGAGCTCCAGCCCCTTGACGCGGTCTTCCACGCAATCCCGCGCCGTCAGAAAAAGGACGGGGACCCGATTGCCGGCGTCGCGCAACGCCTTGACGATATGCCATCCGTCAATGTCGGGCAGCATGACGTCCAAAACAATCAGCTCGTGGGACCCGGTCATCGCAAGGTGATGTCCGTCCAGCCCGGTGCGCGCAAGATCGACCGCAAAGCCCGCTTCCATCAATCCTTGGCGGAGATAATCACCTGTCTTGCTTTCATCTTCGACGATAAGAAGCTTCATCAGCCGCTCCAGTTAATCCCGATTTTTCCGATGGCGAGAAACCATGATGGATCAGTTTATCCGCTCAACCCCAGCAGATGACCGGATAATTACAGCTCGGTCCGGCGTTTTTGTTCCAATCCGAAAGCGGTTCTCCGCCGCATCCGGATTCAGACAAACAAGGCGCGAATCTTAGCGGCATCCGGCGCCGCCACGACACCTTTTTCCGTTATCAAGGCCGTCACCAGTTCGGCCGGCGTAATGTCGAAAGCCGGATTGCGCACAGCAACACCTTCCGCCGCCCATTGGCAGTCGCGAAAACCGGTCACTTCGGTTGCGGCACGCTCTTCGATGGGTATTTTCTTGCCGCTCGTCAGAGTCAAATCGATGGTGGAAAGCGGGCAAGCGACATAAAACGGGATACCGTGGCGTTGCGCCAGCACCGCCACCATGTAGGTACCTATTTTATTGGCGACGTCGCCATTGGCCGCTACGCGGTCGGTACCGACTACCACAGCGTCTATTTCGCCACGGCTCATCAAGAATCCGGCCATATTGTCGGCGATCAAGGTTACCGGGATATGTTCCTGCACCATTTCCCACGCCGTCAGGCGAGCACCTTGCAAAAAGGGCCGGGTTTCGTCGGCGATCACGCTAATTTTCTTGCCTGCGTCCCGAGCCGAGCGAATCACGCCAAGCGCCGTACCATGGCCAGCCGTGGCCAAGGCGCCGGCGTTGCAATGGGTCAAAACCCGCGCGCCGTCGGGTAGCAAGGCCGCACCGAATTCGCCCATGGCGCGGTTGATGCGTATATCTTCGGCGAGCACTTCATGGGCCTCTTGCAGCAGACGCTCAGCCACCTCCGCCAGAGGCGCGCCCTGTATTCCATCCCAGACCCGGCGCATACGCGCCAGTGCCCAAAACAGATTGACGGCAGTAGGGCGGCTCTGCGCCAAATCTTCGAAGCCTTGCTCCAGCCCGGAATTGAATTTTTCCGCCAACCCGCCTTGCAAGCGGATGGCCTCCAGCGCAACGCCGTAGGCTGCCGCGCAGCCTATGGCCGGCGCTCCCCGCACCACCATGGAACGGATGCCTTCGGCCACGGCGGCGGCCGAATCGTAAACGAGATATTCGAAACGGGCAGGCAAAACGCGCTGGTCTATCATTTCCAGCTTGCGGTCCTGCCAGCGCAATGTAACTACATTATTCGAGGGAGAAGTCCGATCGCTCATAGCTTTACCTGTCGGTTAAATTACACGTTCGTTGCCGCCATCCACCGGAACTTGCGCTGCGGTAGTTTTAGCGAACAAGGGGCCGCACATCTCGGCAGCGAGTTCCGCAACATCGCGGCTTTTGACCTCGACCTTGAGCACATTGTTGGTCTTGTACTCGTCTATGCTCAGCCCGTAATGCTTGGCGCGAGAGGCGAGAACCTCATCGCTCCAGATAGCGGTATCGAATACCGCATTGGGATGCAATGAGTTGATGCGGATGCCGTCGCCCCCCCATTCCAGCGCGGCCACGCGCGCCAATTGGTTGAGCGCCGCCTTGGCGGACGAATACGCAGCGGCACCGGGGCCGGGGGCGGGGACATTCTTGGAGCCGATAATCACTACCCGGCCGCCATGAGGCGCGGCTTTGAGCAGCGGGTAACACTCCCGCATCAAAACCAGATTGGCATCGAGATTAATCGCCATCACCTTGCGCCACGTCGCCGTTTCCAGCTCGCCTATGCGTTGGCCGGCGGGAAAGATGCCGGCATTCAGGATCAGCATGTCGAGGCCGCCAAACGCTCGCACTCCTTGCTCCAATGCCTTGCCTAGCGCCTCTTCGTCGGTCAGATCGCAAGCAATGCCGAGAAAATCGGGGCGCCGGTATAACTGCTCGATGCGCGAGTCGATATCCATGCCGATGACGGCCGCGCCTCGCGCCAGCAGAGAATCGGCGCAAGCTTTTCCTATTCCGGACGCCGCGCCGGTAACCAAGGCCACTTCCCCGGCAAAAAGGGGAGGCTTGTCGCCCTTGCGCAACTTGGCCTGCTCCAAATCCCAATATTCCACATCGAAAATATCCTGTGCAGGCAGCGCGCGGAAGCCGCCCAGCAGAGTGGCGCGACTGATGATGTCCATGGTGTGGTCGTAAATTTCGGCGACTATCGCCGCATCGCGGGCATTCCTGCCCACAGCGCATAGCCCGAATTCCATATCGAGAATTACCCGTGGCGCCGGATCGAGCATGGTCAAAGGCACTTTAGCCTGTCGCGAATGCGTCTCGAAATACGCCCTGTAGTCGCTGGCGTAGCCTTCTACATCCCGCCCCAGCATAGGAAGGCGTTTAGTGCGAATGACGTGATCCGGGGTGGCCGGGCCTTGCTGAGAAACGATGGAAATGTCGCTGCGGCACGCAAAGGCCAAACCCTTGCCGCCGGAACGAGCGGAAAGAATCATGGGATAACCGGCTGCGCTCGATAGCGCTCGCCGCAACTCCGCCACCTCCACGCGACGGGAAGCATCGGAGGGCAATGCAGTGCTTGCGCTTAACGCCCACGCCCCTTGCTCTACAAGATATTGCTCGGCTTTTGTAACCAGTTCTATCATCCGCTCATAAGCCACTCTCGCGGTATCGCCGAATGAAAATATTCCATGGTTCATCAGTACCATGCCAACGGTTTCTGAAGTCGATTCCTCTGCAAATTTCAGTGCGCACAAGCGCGCCAAATCGAAACCCGGCATGACATAAGGAACAAGCACGACCGTATCGCCGTAGATTTCGCGGATACGATCCTCGCCGCGGTCGCTGTTGGTGATCGTGACGACGGCATCGGCATGGGTATGGTCGACATATTTATAGGGGAGGGTGGCGTGCAGTATGGTTTCTACCGAAGGTGGCGGCGCCGTGGCTCGCGTCATGTGAGAGAGCAATTCATTGACCATTTGCGGATCGGATAAGGCTTCAAGCTTGGCAAGCTTCAGCAGGTGCTCCATGCGAACGGGCGAGAAACCGCCTCTTTCGATGGTTTCAAGATCCCAGCCGCTCCCTTTGACGTACAGAATATCCTCTTCTTCGCCGAGGATATTCGGCTCGCGTACTTTCAAGGAGGTGTTTCCGCCGCCATGCAGCACCAGCGATTTGTCTTGCCCGAGCAAACGCGAAGTGTAAACTCGCAGGTCAAGATCATCCAGGCAGCGCCCGGCTTCATCATCGTTCCACAGGTTTCTCATAAACTTGCCGCCTTCTCCCGCATTCAAGAGAGCGCATTATAGAGCCAAAGCCGCCGGACGCGGAGTGGCAACGCCTTGATCGCCACAACGACTTCTCATAAACTTGGGCGGTGCTCAAGCTCGATTCCAGCCATATCCAGAGCAGCAGCCGGCCGTTCCGTAAAAAATCGGCTGACAATATTATTTAAATAATGAATGTAACTGTATGATTCGCTGTCATAAATGTCTAGCAGAGAACTCTGATAACCTCAAAAATTGCCTAGTGTGCAATGCAAAACTTAGCTCTTCCCGGTCCCGGCTAGCCACTGAGCGCCAGGCCGAGTTATATCCATCATCACCTTCCATCAGTACCGAACTGCCGTCCCAAGCAACTTCCCCCAATGCCATTGCCGCTGCCATTGCGGAAAGCGAGGCCAAGGACAGAATCCTGCAACGGATTTTCTTTGGCGGGATTGCAGGAATTGCCATCCTGGCGCTGACGATGGCCGTCTTTTATATTTTGTCTTCAGAAGCTCCTGCCCCAGCCGTATCCAGCACACCACCCAAGAAAATACCGAGTTTGCCGGAGCCACCCAAGCCCAAGCCTAGCCCGGCACCCATGAATATCCCGCTTGCCGCCGAAGCTCCGCAGCAGAAACCGATGCCCACTCCAGAGGAACAAGCACCGAAAGCTCTCGAAAACAACCAGTCTGGCTCCATCTCGGAGATAAAACCGGAACCGGCCATCAAGAAGGCCAGGAAACCGCATAAGGAAGTGGTTTACTTTCTGCAGTTGGGTGCTTTTCCATCGCCCGGCGAAACGCTAAAACTCTGCAAGAAAATCCAGTCGGCCGGATTCGAATGCTACTTCGGCAGCGTAACGTTGCCGAAAGGAAGCTTCTACCGGCTGCGGGTAGGTCCCTACGACCGGGAGGCGGAAGCCCGGCAAGACTTGGGAAAACTGGCTGCAAAAGGATTTGCAGGCCGCCTGATTCCACTGAACGCAGCCGGAGTCAAACCACCTATCCAGCTTCAGCCGTAAGTGCGGCTACCGGGCGTGGACACTACGCCTCTATGCCCTGGCTGAGCAGGTATTCCTCGTAATCGCCGGCATAGTGCTTGAAGCCGCCCTTACCGTCGAGTTCCAGAATCTGCGTGGCAAGCGATGAGATCAACTGGCGGTCGTGGCTGACAAAAATCAGCGTGCCCTTGTATTGTTCCAGCGCGAGGTTGAGCGATTCGATCGATTCCATGTCCATGTGGTTGGTCGGCTCATCCATCACCAGCACATTAGGCCGTTCCAAGATCAGCTTGCCGTAGAGCATGCGGCCTTTTTCGCCACCGGATAGCACCTTGACCGACTTTTTCGAGTCGTCGCCGGAAAACAGCAAACGGCCCAAGGTGGCGCGAATAATTTGATCGTCGTCGCTCTTGCGACCCCAGCGCTCCATCCACTCGAACAAGCTCATATCCTCCTCGAAATCGGCGTGATGATCCTGTGCGAAGTAGCCGAGTTTGGCTTTTTCCGCCCATTTCACGGTGCCTTGGTCGGGCTCGATCTCGCCCACCAGCGTTTTCAGCAGGGTTGATTTTCCGGCGCCGTTGGGGCCGATGATGGCCAAACGCTGACCGGCGTCGAGCAGCAAGTTGAGGCCATGGAACAACACCTTGTCATAGCCTTTGGCAACGTCCAGCAATTCCACCGCTTGGCGGTGCAGCTTTTCCCTGTCGTCGGTTTCAAACCGGATATAAGGGTTCTGACGACTGGACGGCTTAACCTCGACCATACCCTGTTTGAGCTTGTCGACTTGCTTCGCGCGGCTGGTCGCTTGGCGCGCCTTGGACGCATTCGCGGAAAATCGGGCGACAAAAGCCTGCAATTCGGCAACCTGTTCCTTTTTCTTCGCATTGTCGGAGAGCATGCGCTGGCGCGCCTGCGTCGAGGCAACCATGTATTCGTCGTAGTTGCCGGGATAAATGCGAATTTCGCCAAAATCCAGATCGGCCATGTGGGTGCATACGCTGTTGAGAAAGTGGCGGTCGTGGGAAATGATGACCATGGTGCTGGAGCGCGCGTTGATCACGTCTTCCAGCCAGCGGATGGTGTTGATGTCGAGGTTGTTGGTGGGCTCGTCCAGCAACAGAATATCGGGATCGGAAAACAAGGCTTGCGCCAACAAAACGCGTAGCTTATAGCCCGGCGCCACTTCCTTCATCGGGCCATTGTGGAGCTCCAGCGGGATGCCCACACCCAACAGCAGCTCGCCCGCGCGGGATTCGGCCGTATAACCGTCCAGTTCGCCGAAC
>JAIOJO010000259.1 GCA_019911985.1 Sulfuricellaceae bacterium
TTTCTGGAGGACGTGCTATTCCTCGACGTCGAGGCCCGCCTGGCCAAGCGCATCATGGCACTGGCTAGGATATATGGCCGGAATTACGGGGCATCGGTCCATATCGACTTGAAAATGTCCCAGCAGGAATTGGCGAACCTGGTTGGCATTTCCCGTGAAAGCGTGAACAAATATTTCAAGGCGTGGGAAAAAGAGCGGGTAATCGCCAGCCAGCAGGGCTGTATCGTCATTAATCAGCTACAAGTCCTCCAGTCGTTGGCTGCGGGCCAGTAATTTTTCTGCTTCTCCGATTAAGCGTTTCAATAAAGCGCTTAAGCAGTGGGCTGGTTCACAGATTGTTGGCGATTTTGGCGCTAACATCCTGGATTTGTTGACTCGGCGCCTGCTGCTTGGTTGAACTGCCGGGCTCGAATTGGCTGGGGATTTCTATTTTCTGACGGCCGATCTGTTGCAGCGGGTCCGGCCTTATGTTCAGGCGGTCTAATATACGGTGCGGCTCAATAGGTTTCTTCCCGATGCCGGGTTTCCCGCTAGGTATGGGTTTCAGTTAAAACTTACCGGAAACACGCCGAACGGTGATGCTAATATATTAAATATGCGCTGAAATGAATGACGATGACTTGGCCGGCTCGGCGGCAACACGGCCCTGCCGCAAGATGAGGAGAAAATAATGAAAACCCGTGCGTCCGCCTTCTTATTCTTATTCGCCCTACTCCTGAGTTCCCCGCTGCTCGCCGCGTGGACCAGCGTATCCAGCGCCAAGCCGCTTTGGCTGGCAGGGGGGTCAGGCTCTTCCTTGTTTGCGGCGGAAACGGGGGCGCTCTATGCCAGCGCCGATTCGGGCAAGACCTGGCAGGCGCTTGCCGGCCCCGGCATTTCAGGCCCTTACAGCGTGCTGTCTTTTACCAATAACCAGGTATGGGTTGGCACCCAGGCGCAAGGCGCGGCTTACAGCGGCAATTCGGGCGGCAGCTGGACCACGTCGAACAGCGGCATGCTGAATCCGCTCACCAAGGTCGCTCAAATGATCAACGCTATCTCCACCGTGCCTGCTTCGGCTACCCAGCTGGTGGCGGCAATGAACAGCGGAGTCTATATCAGCGCCGACGGCGGCGGAACGTGGAAAACATCGCTCCAAGGCTTGCCTTCCATAGCGGGGCCGCTGCCCGGCACGCAGGTGACCACACCGGTCTACGATGTCGCCGGAGCGGCCGGCGGTGTTTTCGCCGCAACCGACACGGGCGTCTACCGCAGCAACGACGGCGGCGCCACCTGGGCCGTCCAGGGGCTTTCCGGCTCCAAGGTGAGCCGTTTGTCGGCGAGCGGCAGCGACGTCTACGCCGTCGTCGACGGCGTCGGCTTGTACAAGTATTCGGGCAGCGGCTCGTGGGTCCAGTTGACGGGCATTCCCGCCGTGCCTTTCACCGTGCTGGCCCATCCG
>JAIOJO010000260.1 GCA_019911985.1 Sulfuricellaceae bacterium
CTGCCAGAAAGCCGCTCGAACCGGGTCGGGAAGCAAATAAGGCACTGGCTTGGGAATGGTTTCCAAGGTGGTGCCAAATGCCAAAGGCAGGGAGAGCAAAGGGCACTGCCATTGCCAAGCGCGAGGATCGGCAGGAGGGGCATCGAGCATGTCGACGCCGGGAAACGAGCGGCGGAACAAAGTCTGTATGGGCTTGCAGATGACGAGGCTGACCCTCCCGGCAAAGCGTTCCGTCGCCAGCGGCAGGTAGCGGGCGAACTGCAGCCGGTCTCCTATCCCCTGCTCTTCGAGGATCAGCAGACGATCGCCGGAGGCGGGCTGCTGCCCGCTCCACTGCGGCAGGGGGACGATAGGGCGCGGCAGCTTCGGGCTGGCGCCTTCCCAGCGGTATTCGTATTCCGGCCAAGCCTCGGAATACCGCCCCGTCTCCAGCAAGAAAAGGCCGAGATTGAAATGCGCCTCGGCGAGATCGGGTTTCAGCTCCAGCGCTCGTCGGCAACGGCTTACGGCGGCGGCGGATTGCCCGAGGTCATTCAAGGCAAGAGCCAAGTTGCAGTACGCTTCGGCGTAATCGGGCTGGATTGCCAGTGCCCGACGGTAGCTCGTTACGGCGTCATCGAGTTGCCCGAGGTCGCGCAAAATATTGGCCAAGTTGGCGTGTGCCTTGGCATATTCGGGCTTGAGCTCCAGCGCCCGGCGGCAACTTGCTAGCGCATCGTCAAGTTGGCCGAGGTCTTGCAGGGCAATGCCCAGATTGCTGTGCGCTTCGGCGGAATCGGGCTTGAGCTCCAGCGCCCGGCGATAGCTTGATACCGCCGCCTCGAATTGCCCGAGCTCGCGCAATGCATTGCCCAGATTGCCGTGCGCCTCGGCAAAATCGGGGTTGATCTCTAGCGCCAGGAGGCAGCTTGCTAGCGCATCGTCGAGCCGCCCGAGTTCTTTTAGGGCATTGCCCAGGTTGCTGTGCGCCTCGGCGGAATCGGGCTTGAGCTGCAGCGCTCGGCGATAGCTTGCCACCGCGCCTTCGAGTTGGCCTAAACCTTTTAAAACAAGGCCCAAGTTGCTGTGCACCTCGGCGTAATCGGGCTTGAGCTCCAGCGCCCGGCGATAGCTCGCCGCCGCGCCTTCGAGTTGCCCGAGTTCTCGCAAGGTGTTGCCCAAGTTGCTGTGCGCAGTGGCGAAATCGGGCGCGACGTCCAACGCCCGGCGATAACATGCCGCTGCGCCAGCCAACTGCCCGATGCCTTGCAGGGCGCTGCCCAGGTTGTTGTGTGCTTCGGCATCGTCGGGCAACAGTTCTGTCGCCTTGTGCAAAGCAGGCAGGGCCTCTTTGCCTTGAACCTGAAGAGCGGTTCCCAGCACCTTCCAGATAAAGCCGGAATCCGGATAGCGTTCGAGCAGCGAGCGCGACAGGTTTTCCAGTTCCAGGTAGCGACCGGCATTGAACAGCGCAATAAGCTGGCTCATTTCGTCAAATGTCGGCATTTCCCCTCCCTCGGGATTGCCATGAATTCTCTATGCTGACGACAACATAAACGGCTAGACGGACGCAAAGACGGATGGCCTGGAAAACCGCCGCATGACCCATAACACGGCTCTCCCAACTCGCTGAAAAAACGGCTCAGTCGGCGGCTTTACCCGCTGTCTTCCTCGCATCGAAAACGACATAACCGCCCTTGCCGCCGTTTTTGGCGGCATACATGGCATTGTCGCTATGGAGAAGCAGCTCGCGGGTGGCGTTTTCCGCTCCGGCCACGACGATGCCGATGCTGGCGCCCACGCGCAGGCAATGTCCGGGAACCAGGTCGAAGGGTTCGCTCAGCAGCTCCAGGATTTTTTTGGCGACACGGTGGACGTCTTGCTCCGGGTTTTCCAGGCCTTCCAGAATGATGGTGAATTCGTCGCCCCCCATGCGGGAGATGGTGTCGATATCGCGCATCACGTCCGCCAAGCGCTTGGCCACATGCACCAGCAGGTCGTCGCCGATAAGATGGCCGTGGGTATCGTTGATTTGCTTGAAATCGTCCAGGTCCAGAAACAGCAAGGCCAACCCTTTGCCGCTTCGCCGCGAACGGCAGAGGGCGAATTCGAGGTGCTCTTCGAAGGAATAGCGGTTGTTGAGGCCGGTCAGCGCGTCGTGGGTGGCGCGGTAGCGCAACTCGTCCTCGCGGCGTTTTTTGTCGGTGATCTCGCTGAACATGCCGACGTAATGAGTCAGTCTGCCCAGTTCGTCGTACATGGCGTGGATGCTCAACCACTCCGGGTAGATCTCGCCGTTTTTGCGCCGGTTCCAGACCTCGCCCTGCCAGCGCCCGCTGCGTTTGATATGTTCCCACATGACCGCATAAAAGCCGGCATCGTGTTTGCCCGAGCGCAGCATGCGCGGATGGCCCCCTGCCGCGTCCGCTTGGCTATAGCCGGTAACGCGGGAAAAAGCCGCATTGACCCAGACGATGTTGAGCAGGGGGTCGGTAACCAAGATGCCCTCGCCGACCAATTCCATCGCCTGGCTGGCCTGGATAACGCCATCCTCGGCCGCCTTGCGGGGCGTGATATCCAGGCAGGAGCCGATATAGCCGACCAGCGTGCCGCAGGCATCGAGATGGGGCACGGCGGTGGTGACGATCCAGCGGCATGCGCCGTCGATACGCCGGATATGGCTTTCCATCACGAAGCCGCTGCGTGTCCGTATCGCCTTGGCCAGGGCATCGCGCCATTGCTGGCGGTTTTCCTCGTGAAGAGCATTCAGCCAGCCAAAACCGCGAGCGGCGGCCTCGTCTTGGCCGGTATAGCCGGTCCATCCCTTATTTACGTAAATGCATGCGCCTTCCAGGTCCGTCACCCAGATCATCACCGGAACGTTCTCGGTCAATTCCTTGAACCACCAGGCGCTGGCGTAATAGGCTTGGGTATCCGCATCCATCCGGGCGACGTGTTCGTCCAGGCCCGCGTTCTGGTGCGACATGCATTCCAGCAAGGACTGCGCCACCAGGTGATCGAATGGCTGGCCCAGTTTGTCGGCAAGCCGCCGCGCCTGGGTAAGCAATTTCTCCGGTAGGGACACCTTGATTTCGGTAATGCTCATTTTTGTGCCAAATAGATATGAAGACGACACCCCATTCTCACACCCTTAAAGTGGGTTTGCAATTCACCGGCAAAACAAAGGGGAGTTTCAGCGTAGGAGGTTTACACACCCGCGGCATAGAAATTAAGCTTGCATAGCACCCCTCGCGGAGCGCCGCGAATAAATTCACGCGCGATTCCGGGCTTGACACCTTACGCCAGATGCACTATAAAAAACCATATAAATTATATATTTAGAATATAAGAGGACATCATGATTTCGTACCGTAAATTAGCCCGGGCGGCACTTTTTATTGTCGC
Organism: Sulfuricellaceae bacterium; assembly: GCA_019911985.1. Lineage (GTDB taxonomy): Bacteria > Pseudomonadota > Gammaproteobacteria > Burkholderiales > UBA9220 > JAIOJO01. The sequence goes on from JAIOJO010000260.1 coordinate 3,385, forward strand.
GGCGGCATTCTTCAACGCGGCGGCCTGGGCCGCCGATCCGGCATGGCTATGGGCCAAGCAGGCCGACGTATCCACCGCCAGCTCCACGGCCACGGCGAGCACAGTGACCGCCGATCCGGCCGGAAACATCTACGTCGCAGGAACATTCCAGGGCACGGCTAAATTCGGCGCCTATTCCCTGACCAGCGCAGGCGGCTATGCCGACGTCTTCGTCGCCAAATACGACAGCGGCGGCAACTCGCTCTGGGCTCTGGCGGTGGGCGGTTCCTGCCAGGTCGGCGGCATCGCCGCCGACGCCACCCGCGTCTACCTCACCGGCTCCTGCGTCCACGGTGCCAGCTTCGGTGGCCATCCCTTGCCGGCCAGCCCAAGCTACAACGGCAGCGTGTACGTGGCAACGATCGATCCGGCGGGCAGCTTCACGCGCGTGCTCGCCAGCGGCGGGAGCGGCGACATGAATGGGACGGCCATAGCCATCGACTCGGAGGGCAGCATCCTGGTGACCGGTTCATACACCAATACGCCCACCCTGCTCGGCACGACGTTGACCGGCAGCGGCGGCGCCTTCGTCTTCAAGGTCAACAACGCCACCGACACGCTGGCCTGGATAAAAAGCAGCGACGGCAGCGCCAACGCTGTCACCGCCGATAGCGCCGGCAACGTTTATATCGCCGGCTCCTTCGCCCGCGGAACGGCCGTCTTCGGCGGCACCACGCTCACGGTGGGCCTCCCCTATGGCAACACCATTCCCTTTGTGGCCAAACTCGACAAAAGCGGCAACTGGCTGTGGGCGAAGGGCATGCCCAGCCGCAGCTACGATATGTCCAACGGCGTGGCGGCCGATGCCGCCGGCAATATATACGTCACCGGACGCTTCGTCGCGCAGATCACCTTCGACGCCACCACGCTCACCGCCACGGCCATGAATGCCTACACCGCCTTTATCGCCAAACTCGATCCCAGCGGCAACTTCCTCTGGACTCGCCAGGCCGGCGCCGCCACTCAGTATGTGTATGGCAAGGCCGTGACGATCAATACAGACGGCAACCCCGTCATGTCCGGCGCCTATTGCGGCACGGCGACCTTCGGCAGCCTAAGCCTCACGCCGAAATACAAGTGCGACGCCTTCGTGACCGAGCTGGGCGCAAGCTCCGGCGACTATCTCTGGGCGAAGAGCGCGGGCGGCAACAGCGGCAACGAGTCGGCCGATGCCTTGGCCCTCGCCCCGGGCGGCAACTTGATCGTGGCCGGTAACTTCGAGGACAACATCAGCTTCAACACTACCCTGCTTTCGGTCAACCGGCCTACGGATTACTGGGTGAACGACATGTTTCTGGCCACCCTCGGCCAAGGCACGGCGCTGCCGGCCGCGCCGGCCATGAGCGTAGGCGTGTCCGGCCAGACGGTGACGATCTCATGGAGTCCGGTGGCGAATGCCGACAGCTATACGCTGTACTATGCGCCCTACCCCGCCGCAACCTCGGTGGGCAGCGCCGACATGGGAACGGCGAAAAACCTATCGCTCACCCTGCCCTCGGGCTCAGCCTTCTACGTGGCCGTCAAGGCCAACAATTCGGGCGGCGCGAGCGATTTTTCGAATATCGGCTACTTCATCGTGCCTTGACATTCATGCAGGACGCCCCGCCGCGCGGGTTCATTGCAAGCGCGGCGGGGCTTAAGGAGCCTCTGATTAAGAAGCTGTCCGCAAATAATTTGAGCAAGCGAGCCTGGCTTGGACAAGGCCCGTTTTTGAACCTATCCCCCACCGCATAAGGCTGCCGACCGTTTGCGCATCAACCCGGCATGATCGACGCCACGCAGCCTCGGCCTCGAATCGCCGGCCAAATCGTGCATGGCCGCACAACACACAACTGTAACGAAAAAAGTGGAGCATAAGAGCGCCTCCTTGGAAATCGAAAACCCGAGGAAGCTCAATCTTGGCTTGCCGCATAGGCATACGGGCCGGGCTTGCGAAGTTATTTTTCTTACCCGCATAAAATCAGGAGGATTCAATGAAATCAACCGCTTCTCCGCAGCATGCCGTCCGCACTATGGCTTTTCTTGCTTTGCTGGGCAGTTCGGCCTTATTTGCCGCCGTCGCGCAAGCCGACCCTATTCCACCTGGAATGCAGGCAAAAGTCGAGCATTACAAGCAAAAATTAGCGGAATGGGCCGCCAATCCGGTGATTATTGCGGCAGTCAAAGAAGCCAACGCAAAAGGACCGGGCGGCATGGATAACGGCGTATGGAATGACTTGAACGATAACGACCCTAAGGTCAAGGCCTTGCAAACCAGCGCCGCGGGCAAGCAGCTCTCGAAGTGGGAAGCCGACAAAAACATCAGCAAGCTCTACGTCCGCGACGACAAGGGAAATTTAGCGGCATCCAGCAACAAGCCTCTGCTCTTCAATAACTTTACCCGTCCGCAATTTACCAACCCGTTCAAGGGGAAGGCGTGGAGTGCGAATGAAATGAAGCCGGATCCGACCACGCAAGTCATGAGCGTGCAAATCGCCGTGCCGGTAATGGATGGCGGCAAGCCGATCGGCGTAATGAATTCCAGCGTAAGCGCGAAATAGCAAGGCGCCGGCCTGAAGCGTCAACCTATGCCGCTTCAGGTTTCCGCTACGGCGGAAGACCAGCAACAACCTGTTTATAAGGAATAAAAAATGGATGCGCTATCCAATATCAAGGTCGGCACCCGCCTGGGGCTGAATAACGGTTTGCTGCTGCTGTTGATGATGGCGCTGACTTTAACCGGCATTACTCGGATGGCCTTGTTACAACACAACCTGGACGTGATTTCCCAGAAGAATTTCACGCAGATCGACCTGGTCAATACCATGCGCGATGCCGTCCGTTTTCAAGCCATTGCCATGCGCGACGTCGTGATGCAAGAAGACATCGCCTTCAAGAAAAACGAACTCAAGCGCATGAAAGAAGCGCGCAAAAATTATTTGCAGACGTCTGAAAAACTGGAAAAAATCCTCGACGATGCCCAAGGCATGGCTTTCCTGGCCAAGATCAAGCCGTTGGAAGACGAAACGAACCGGATAGCGAAAGAGGTCATCAATTATTCCTTAAGCGATCAAACCGCCGATGCCGGCAATGCCATCCGAGACAAGTTGCGCCCCAAGCAACTCGAGTTGATCGTGCAACTGGAAGACATGCTAACGGCCGTCAAGAAAGCGACGAACGAAGAGCGCATGTCCGCCGCAACAGCCTATAAAAACGCGCAGATATTCATGTGGAGCTTGGCGGCGATTTCCATCGTTCTGGGGGTGCTTATCTCTGCGGCGATCGCGCGCAGCATAGTCAGTCCGCTGAATCAAGCCGTCGAAGTGGCCAAAAACATCGCACGCGGCGATTTAACCAGCCGGGTACGGATTAACGGCAGCGATGAAGTGGCCAATTTGCTCACCGCCTTGCGCGATATGAACCGGAATTTATGCGAAATAATCGGCGGGGTACAAGGTGCGGCGCACACGGTGACGGAATCCTCGGAGAAACTGTCGGATGCCGCCAGGCACTGCGCCGATCGCGCGGGGACGCAGGTCGAGCGCGTGCACGAGATCAGCGCCGCGACGGAAGAAATCACCGTTTCCATCTCTGAGATGGCCGAAGGCGCGGCGAGCGTATCCATGGCCGCGGCCAGAACGCAATCCATTGCCCAAAAGGGCGACGCCAATATGAGCAAGGGCGTCGAATCTACCCGGCGCATGGTGTCCAGCGTGGAATTTTCAGCCGCTACCGTCGAGGAATTGAATGTGGCGATTCGGAAAATCACCGACATCGCGCAAGTCATCAAGGAAATCGCCGATCAAACCAACTTGCTGGCCCTGAACGCCGCGATTGAAGCTGCGCGAGCGGGCGAGCAAGGACGGGGCTTCGCCGTGGTCGCGGACGAAGTCAGAAAGCTCGCCGAGCGCACGACCAGCAGCACCATGGACATTACCCATATGGTGGGATCGATCGGCAGCCAAACGGCCGCCGCAGTGGACTCGATGAAGCAAGTAAAGCAGGAAGTCCACGAAGGCGAAAGCTTCAGTCTGATGACCCGCGATATCTTGCACGAGATCGTCTCGGCGGCCGACGAAGTCAGCCATTTGGCGCAGGGCATCGCCAATGCCACGCGCGAACAACAGGCCGCCAGCGCCAATACCGCCGCGGGCATGGATATAATCATGGCGATCACCGAAGAAAACACCGCGAGCCTGCAGCAGGTCGGCATAGCGGCGGTGAATTTGGCCGATACCGCGTCGGAACTGACGCAACTGGTGGATCGCTTCAAGCTCCCCGCTTGAGCCATTCGGTATTCGGGGGCGCAGCCTCGCCCGTGCCCTTGTCGATTCGCGCGCCTCTGGCAAGGTATAGAACGAGGCAGCAAGGCGCAGGCCATCCTCTTCAAGAGAGGACGAATATCCCCTTGACAGCGCCCCGCCCCATCGTTTAATTTTGTCCCATGTTCACGCGATCGACCCGACTCGTTCTACTCCCCGCAGCCCGCCTAGGGCTGGGTCGACTGCTGCGCTTCGCGCGCGCCTAAACCCCCAAAATCCCTGCCGTTTTTTTGTTTGCCCGCCGTAAGGCTGGCCGCGCCCTTAGGCGTATTTTCCGGAGAATTCTCATGAAGCATTCGACCCTTGCCCTACCCCTGCTACGACTGCCGAGCGGTTGCCTGGCCGCGCGCTTGTGGCTGCCCGGCGACCTTTCCCCGGCCACTTCCCGTTACCGAATACCTTGGAGACCGAAACCATGTTGAAGCATCCCGAAACCCGCTACACCCCCTTCCCTCCGGTCGCGCTTGCCGACCGTTCCTGGCCCAGCCAAACCCTGTCCAACCCGCCGATCTGGATGAGCACCGATCTGCGCGACGGCAACCAAGCCTTGTTCGAGCCGATGAACGCCGCGCAGAAGATGCGGATGTTCAAGATGCTGGTGGAGATCGGCTTCAAGGAAATCGAGGTGGCTTTCCCTTCGGCCTCGCAGACCGATTTCGACTTCGTGCGCGAGTTGATCGAGGGCGGCCACATCCCCGGCGACGTGAACATCGAAGTGCTGACCCAGGCGCGCGAGCACCTCATCCGCCGCACTATGGAATCCTTGCGCGGCACCAAGCAGGCGATCGTCCACCTCTATACCGCCACCTCGCCGACGTTCCGCCGCGCGGTGTTCAGGCTGGATAGAGCCGAGCTGATCGAGGCGACCGTGGCGAGCGCCCGCTTGATTAAGCAACTCGCCGGCGAGCAGCCGGACACGCGCTGGACTTTCCAGTACAGCCCGGAAACCTTCACCGCGACCGAGCTGGATTTCGCCCGCGAAATCTGCGACGCCGTGATCGAGGTGTGGCAGCCCACCCCCGGCGCCAAGGCGATTATCAACCTGCCGGCGACGGTGGAGGTCGCCACGCCCCACGTCTACGCCGACCAGATCGAGTGGATGCACCGCCACCTGGCGCGGCGCGATTCCATCGTCCTCAGCGTCCACCCCCACAACGACCGCGGCTGCGCCGTCGCCGCCGCCGAACTGGCGCAGATGGCCGGCGCCGAGCGGGTGGAAGGCTGCCTCTTCGGCAACGGCGAGCGCACCGGCAACGTGGACTTGGTGACCCTGGCGCTCAACCTCTACACCCAGGGCGTCGATCCCGGACTGGACTTCTCGCGCATCAACGAGGTGGCGCGCACCGTCGAGGACTGCACCCGCCTGCCCATCCATCCGCGCCACCCTTACGTCGGCGACCTGGTTTTCACCGCCTTCTCCGGCTCGCACCAGGACGCGATCAAGAAAGGCTTGGCGCTGCAAGCGGCGGATGCGCCCTGGGACGTGCCCTATCTGCCCATTGACCCGGCCGACCTGGGCCGCGCCTACGACTCGATCATCCGCGTCAACAGCCAGTCGGGCAAGGGCGGCATCGCCTACCTGCTCGAAGCGGAATACGGCCTGGTAATGCCGCGCCGCCTGCAGGTGGAGTTCAGCGCGGCGGTGCAGCGGGTGGCCGACGCCACGGCGCGGGAAATCGTCGCCGAGGAAATCTGGCGCCTGTTCGGCGCGGAATACCTGAGCACGCGCGAGCCCATCGAGTACATCGAGCACCATTTGCACGAGGCGGGCGATTTTCAGGGTTTGACGCTCAACGCCAAGCTGTTCGGCGCGCCGGCGAGCCTGCGCGGCATCGGCAACGGCCCCATAGCCGCGCTGCTCCACGCCTTGGGCGCGGGCTTCAAGATGCAAAGCTACGAGGAACGCTCCACCGGCAGCGGCGCCGACGCGGTGGCCGTGGCCTACGCCGAAATCGCCGTGGACGGCCTGCCGGGCAGCGTGTTCGGCGTGGGGATGCACGCCAATATCGTCACCGCCTCGGTGCTGGCCGTGATCGGCGGCATCAACCGGGCCTGCGGGCGGCTGCCGCGGGAAGACGCACAACGCCTTTTCCCGCACGGCGATTTCGCCCCCGCGGAAAACGTCTAGCGGAGGGCAATGATAAACCCCAAAAAAGAGATTGAACCGCAAAGGACGCAAAGGTCGCGAGGTAAAACGACAGCTTATGGATTACGGGTGGGCTCATCCAGCAGGTGGGAAGTAGAAACCATCTATCTCTTCGTTTTCCCTTGCGTCCCTTTGTGTCCTTGGCGGTGAACTGCCGTTTCTAAAATAAAATTTTCCCGGAAAGGGAATATTTTTGGCCGACCCGTCCTCTTTAGCCACATGACGATGAGTTTCGAGTAAATGCGAGAACCGGACAAAGCCCAGTTCGCCGATTGGGTCAGGCAACACCGCCCCTTCCTCTACCGCGCGGCCTGGGCCTTGACCGGCGAACGCGGCCAGGCGCAGGACCTGGTTCAGGAAACCTTTGCGCTGGCTTGGCGGGCGCGCGGCCAATTGCGCGAGCTTGGCGCGGTGCAGGCCTGGCTGTACCGCATCTTGAAGCGCGAGGCGATGGAACTGTGGCGCCAACGAGAACCGGTAGTGGATTGGGAGGCGGCGGCCAACGAAGCCGCCTGGGAGCACACGCCGGAAATAGAGGCCCGGCTCGATCTGCTGAAGGCTTTGCAGGACATCAGCGAAGCCCATCGGGAGATTCTGGTTCTCCACTATCTCTCCGACCTCAGTTACGAGCAGTTGGCGCTGGCGCTGGAAATTCCGCCGGGAACGGTGATGAGCCGCTTGAGCCGGGCGCGCGAAGCCTTGCGCCGGGTGCTAGAAGGGAGAAAAGACCGATGACCGACCACGATGACGATGATCTGTTCGACGCGCGCATGCGCGCCATTTTGCGCGGCCTTCCGGTCGCGGAAGCGCCGCTGGCCATGCCGCGCCGCCATTTCCTGCGCCAAGGGCTGGCGCTCGCCGCCGGCCTGTCGGCGGTC
>JAIOJO010000261.1 GCA_019911985.1 Sulfuricellaceae bacterium
ATTCCACACAAGCGTCGAGCGACACCGCCCGGCGCCCGCAAAACCCCGTCCCGTAAGGGTTGTGTCAAAAGCCGGCGTCTGCGGCGTTGCGCTCCTTGGCCTCGTAGGCTCGCTACGACCGGCGTCGCGCGCCTTGCAGCCACCGGCTTTTGACGCAACGCGATCCCCGTGCGACTTAATCAGAGGCTCCTATAGGCTTGTATCCTGTCGCAGATCGAAAATTTCACCGCTGGTGCCATGGCTGTCCCCTCCCATTAGGTAGAGGTAGGCTGGCATCAAGCTCTCGGCCGTAGGTTGGCTGTCTCGCTTTTCGCCGGGATGGGTACGGAGGCGCTGGGGCGATTGTACCGGGCCAGGAATAATCGCGTTAAAGCGTAGGTTAGGTAGATGCTCGGTTTCTTGAGCCCAAATTTTGACCAGACGCTCAATGCCGCACTTGGCTACGGAGAAGGCGCCCCAGTAGGCTGTTGGATTATGTCCGTGATCGTCCGATGTCATGATCACTGAGGCGTCGGGGGCGACTTTGAGCAGGGGGAGACAGCATTTGGTCAAGGCAAAGGGGGCGCTGAGATTGGCGCGCAGGGTTTTCGTCCATAAGTCCATGGATTCATTTTCCAAAGGGCTTGGACCCTGGAGGTAGGCGGCATTGTGCAGAATCCCGTCCAATCTTCCCAATTGTTCGTAAATCGCCTCGGCCAGCGACTTGAACTCGGTTTCCCCGGCTTTGAGGAAATCCATGGGAAATATAGCAGCCTGCGGGTAGCCGGCGGCTTCGATTTCATCGTAAACCGTTTCCAACTTGGAGGTGGTTCGCCCTAGAAGGATAGTCGTGGCGCCATGGGAGGCAAATGTAAGGGCTGCGGTGCGGCCTATGCCTTGTCCTGCGCCGGTGATAAGAATAACTTTGTTATCCAGTAAATTGTGAGGTGCTTGGTAACTTTTCATCAAGGTTTAATGGTCATGAAACAGGTTAATAAATCGAATTGTATAGCGCCATTATAAAGCTTGAAGGCTTTGGGGCCAGGACAATCGAGGCGAGTTTATGGTATCTTTTTGGGCTTGAGCGACAAGAAGGATAGATGTGAAAAAACAGTGGCGAGCCTTTTTATTGGCATTCGTAGTTCCGATTGCTTTAGTTGCCTGGTGGTGGGGCGTATTCAATCCGGTACAGGTAGAAGTGGCGGTGCGCGGCCCCTACCGTTTTGCCTATCAAGAAGTGACGGGAGATTATACCAATTTGCCGCAGCGTCAACAGAGCGTACTGAGAATTCTAGACAGTCAGAACGTTTTGGCAGGCGCGTCAGCAATCGAGTTGTATAGCGATCCGAGAGTGGTTGTCGACAAAACTCAACAAAAAGCGCGGGTCGGATATTTAATTCCAGCGAATGCAGCCGTTCACGATCCTCTTATGGTTGTCGATATTCCGCAGCGCCGTGTGCTGGTTGCCCATGTTAAGGCGCAGCCTTTAATCGCGCCTGGAAAAGCATATAAGGCGCTGTTGGATTACCTTAAACAGCGCGATATGAAATTTGTGCTGCCTACGCTGGAAATTTACCAAGACCATGCGTTGAGTGTAGAAATGGATCTATGAGATGAGCCTGTTTTCCCTAATAGCCGCTTTGCTTTTAGAACAGTTTCGTCCGTTCGAGTACCGCTCCCGCATTAATCGCTTTTTCATCCGCTATGCGAATTACCTGGAACACCGGCTCAATGCAGGCGAACACCATCACGGGGCGCTTGCTTGGTGCCTGGCGGTATTGCCGCCTGTTATTTTTCTGGCAGCCCTTGGCTTGACTGTTTATCGGCTCAGCCCCTTATTGGCTTGGGTCATGAACGTGGCTGTGCTTTACGTTACCGTGGGATTCAAAAAATTTAGCGAGACGGCGAACGACATTGCCGGCGCGTTAAAATCCGGCGACTCGGAGAATGCGCGCTCCTTGGTGGGCAAGTGGCTGGGCCGAGCCACGGATGAGTGCAGCGATGGGGAAGTGGCGCGCTTGTCGATCGAACACGTATTGATGAGCGCTTACCGGCAGTTATTCGGCGTGATTTTTTGGTTCTTATTACTCGGTGCCTTTGGTTGCGGTGCGGCTGGCGCACTACTGTATACCTTGGCGTTTACGCTGTATCAGAAGTGGGGCGGGCAAAGCGAGCATGATTTCGGTTCGTTCGGGCGATTTTCCATTGTGGTTTTCGATATTTTAGATTGGCTGCCCTTACGCATGACAGCGGTGAGCTTCGCCGTGATGGGCGATTTCGAGGATGCGATATATTGCTGGCGTGGCCAAGCCGCCAACTGGACGCAACAAGGCATCGGTATCTTGCTCGCCAGCGGAGCAGGCGCTTTGGGTGTGAAACTCGGCGGGGCGCTGCGTTGCGGGGGTAATGTGGAATTTCGCTGCGAAATCGGTTTGGGCGATGAGGCGGACGGCGATTACATCGAGAGTGCCTTAGGGCTGATTTGGCGCACCCTGATGATGTGGCTGGTGTTGCTGCTGTTGTTAACGATGGCGAGCTGGGCCGGTTAAGCTATTTTCAGCTCACGTATTTTCATGGACTTTATCCAGATCGATCTCATGCGTCACGGCGAACCGCAAGGCGGGCGCAGATATCGCGGGCAGATCGACGACCCCTTAAGTGAGAAGGGTTGGCAACAGATGCGAGACGCGGTCGGGGATAGGCATCCCTGGCAGCATATCGTTAGTTCTCCGCTATTGCGCTGTGCCGAATTCGCGCATGAGCTCTCCGAAAGGTGGGATATTCCCTGCAGCGAAGACCATCGCTTCATGGAATTCGCATTTGGTGAATGGGAAGGTAAAACGACACAGCAATTGACGGTGGACGATCCCGATAGAATCCTGAAATTCCGCCTGGATCCCATACGGTATCGTCCTGCCGGGGCCGAAGCGCTGGATTCTTTTGCGAGCCGCATCGCCTCCGCGTGGCGGGATGTCCTCGGCTTGCATCAAGGAAAACAGGTCTTGCTTGTTGCCCACGCCGGTGTAATCCGCGTGATTTTGGCGCAAGTACTGGGGATGCCGTTGCAAAACATGTACCGCATTGAGGTAGGAAACGCGTCCATTTCGCGCGTTCGAGTCGAGCCGAATGAAATGCTCTCTACCCTCGTTTTTCACGACGGACGACTATAAGCCCTTTCTTTCCTGGAACACCACGGCTGCAAACGGTTGTGATATGGCTTTATTCCCTTCACAATCGGGCTTGGTATCAATAAAGCCTACAACACCCACACGGAATGACTGCATGACCAAGCTCACCCTCAACCAGCTTTCCAGCCTACTGTTCCGCGCCTGCGACGACCTGCGCGGTAATATGGACGCCTCGGAGTACAAGGAATACATCTTCGGCATGTTGTTCCTGAAGCGGCTCTCCGATCTCTTCGACCAGGAACGCGAGCAACTCGGCAAAGACCTGAAGGCCAAGGGCATGGTGGATGACGTCATCGCCGCCCAGCTCGCCAATCCTGATAAATACACCTTTTTCGTCCCGGAGGAAGCGCGCTGGTCGACGATACGCCACCTCAAGACCAATGTCGGCACCTCGCTCAACAAGGCGCTCGAAGCCCTCGAAGATGCCAATGTCGATGCCCTGCAGGACGTGCTCAAGGGCATCAACTTCAACAAGAAGATCGGACAGCGCACCCTCGACGACGACACCCTCGCCAACTTCATCCAGAACTTCGAGAAAATCCCGCTGCGCGACGAGAACTTCGAGTTCCCCGACCTGCTCGGTGCAGCCTACGAATATCTGATCAAGTTCTTCGCCGACTCCGCCGGCAAGAAGGCGGGCGAGTTCTACACCCCGGCGGACGTGGTGCGTACCTTGGTGGAGATCGTCGATCCGCAGCCCGGCATGAGCATCTACGACCCCACCTGCGGTTCCGGCGGCATGCTGATCCAGACCCGCGACTACATCCGCGAGTGCGGCGGCGATCCGCGTGACCTGTCGCTATTCGGGCAGGAAAGCATCGGCACCACCTGGTCCATCTGCAAGATGAACATGCTGCTGCACGGCATTTCCCATGCCGACATCCGCCAGGAAGACACCCTGCGCCGCCCGCAGCACAAGGCCGAAAGCAACGAACTGAAACGCTACGACCGCGTGCTCGCCAATCCGCCCTTCAGCCAGAACTACATCAAGAAGGACATCGAATACCCCGGCCGCTTCGCCGTGTGGATGCCCGAAAAGGGCAAGAAGGCCGACCTCATGTTCGTTCAGCACATGCTCGCCGTGCTCAAGGCCGACGGCAAGATGGCCACCGTCATGCCGCACGGCGTGCTGTTCCGCGGCGGCGAGGAGAAGGAAGCGCGCAAGCACTTCATCGAACGCGGCTGGCTGGAAGCCGTCATTGGCCTGCCTGCCGGGCTGTTTTACGGCACCGGCATTCCCGCCTGCGTGCTGGTGATGAACAAGCAGGGTGCGCAAAACCGTAAACACGTCATCTTCATCAACGCTGACCGCGAATACCGCGAAGGCAAGGCGCAAAACTTCCTGCGCCCGGAAGACCTCTCCAAGATCGTCCACGTCTACCACAGCCTCGCGCAGGGCGGGGCGGATGTGCCGGCCTACGCCCGCCGCGTGTCAGTGGAAGAGATTGCAGCCGAAGACTTCAACTGCAACATCCGCCGCTATGTCGACAACGCCCCGCCGCCCGAGCCGCACGACGTTCGCGCCCACCTGCACGGCGGCGTGCCGGTGGCGGAAATCGATGCGCTGTCCCGCTACTGGCACAACTACCCCGGCCTGCGCGCGCGCTGCTTCATTCTTCCCGCTATTTCTAGGGGCGAGGCCGATTCGCTCCCCTCTCCCCCCGGGAGAGGGGCCGGGGGTGAGGGAATCAGCGTTGTTCGCCCCAACGCTCCCCTACCCACCGAGCTTCTAGCCTTGGCCCGCAACCTCAGGCATGAAGGTACCGATGCCGAAAACCTCATGTGGCGGCTCTTGCGTGATCGCCAGATTGCTGGTGCCAAATTTCGTCGTCAGCATCCGTGCTCGCCGTATGTACTCGATTTCTATTGCCATGAGTTGAAGCTCGCTATTGAGCTCGATGGAGGGCAACACAACGAGCCGGAAGGCCGCGCGCACGATACGTGTCGGGATGAGTTCTTGGCGGCGCAAGGCATTCGTACTCTGCGCTTCTGGAATAACCAAGTGTTTGCCGAAACCGAAGCAGTGCTGGAGGCGATCTATCAAGTGGTGGTGGAATCTGCCAACCGGCTTCCCTCACCCCCAGCCCCTCTCCCGGTGGGAGAGGGGAGCATAAAGCCCTCGCCCCTTGGGAGTGGGTTGGGTGAGGGAAACCACCGGGAGAGGGCCAGGGTGAGG
>JAIOJO010000005.1 GCA_019911985.1 Sulfuricellaceae bacterium
CCAAGTTATGCCCGCATAGACAGCGTGCTTCAATGCGATCGGGTGAGGAGAGGGATCGTATCGCCCCGCTTTACATCTTAAATAGGGCCAATTTTTCAGCCTGATCGACGCGTTCCCAGCTAAAGTCCGGCTCCGGCCTGCCGAAATGCCCATAGGCAGCGGTCTGCCGATAGATGGGCCGGCGCAAGTCGAGGCTGTCGATGATGCCGCGAGGCGTCAGTTTGAAGGTGCCGCGCACCATCGTTTCCAGCTTTTCATCCGGCACGGTTCCGGTGCCGTAGGTTTCGATCAGCAGCGAGACTGGCTCCGCCACGCCAATGGCGTAGGCCAGTTGAACCAAGCAGCGCTTGGCATAGCCCGCCGCAACGAGGTTTTTGGCGATATATCGGGCCATATAAGCCGCCGAGCGGTCCACCTTGGTCGGGTCTTTTCCTGAAAACGCGCCGCCGCCGTGAGGGCAGGAGCCGCCGTAGGTATCAACGATGATCTTGCGGCCGGTGAGTCCCGTGTCGCCATTCGGGCCGCCGATTTCGAACGGCCCGGCAGGGTTGACCCACAGCTTAAAGCCCGGCGTTCGAAGCTCCAGCGGCACCAGCGGATCGACGACCGCGTGCGCGACTTCTCGCGCGACCCAGGCAGGATCGAGGTCGCGCTCGATCTGCGTGGAAATGACCACGTTCTCGATGCCGACCACCCGTTGCCCTTCGTAGGCGACGGTCACCTGGCTTTTTGCGTCGGGGCGCAGCCACAGCAAGGCCCCGGACTTGCGCAGCTCGGCCAGCCGTTTCACCAAGCGGTGTGCCAGCCAAATAGGGTAGGGCATCAGGTCCGGCGTTTCATCGCAGGCATAGCCGAACATCAGCCCCTGGTCGCCGGCGCCGATGTCGCCTCCCGCCAGCGTGATGCCTTTGTTTATTTGGATGGACTGGTGATTAAAGCGCACTTGCACTTCGCAAGTATTCGGGTCGATTCCGGTTTCCGCATCCCGATAGCCGATGTCGCGCAGCACCTGACGGGCGATTTCTTCGGCGCGGCCTTGAATCTCGCTGAAGAGCTCCTTGCGTAGCGTTTTGAACTCGCCGGCAATCACCACCAGATTGTCGGCAACGAAGGTTTCGCAGGCTACCTTGGCCTCGGTTTCTTCGGCCAGAAAAGCATCCAGGATGGCGTCCGATATCTGGTCGGCTATCTTGTCGGGGTGGCCTTCAGATACGGATTCGGAGGTAAACAGGTAGCGTCTTGCATTCATGGTTTATTCCCTTTAACGGCCGTGTGTATTTTGCACCAGGATTATTCCATAAGATTCCAGAAAACGTAGCCGCTGAAAACGGTTCGGCAGGTTTCGGGGCTTTCAGCGAACGGCGAGGCGCCAGAGCGACGTGACTTCGGCTGAGCGCGCGACGTGGAGCGGGTCGGAAGCGTCCGAGGCGCGGGGATGAGTCGGCTTCACATCCATCCGCCCCACGACCTTCAAGCCGGCTTCGTCGATGGCGGCAAGCAAGGCCTCCCTGGAGCGCAAGCCCAAGTGCTCGGCCAGATCCGAAAGAATCAGCCAGCCTTCGCCGCCCGGTTCCAGATGCTCGGACAGCCCGGCTAAAAAGCCCAGCAGCATGCGGCTTGCCGGGTCGTAAATCGCCTGCTCGATGGGCGAGTTTGCGCGCACCGGCAGCCACGGCGGGTTGCAGACGATGAGTGGCGCTCGTCCTTGGGGAAAAAGATTTGCCTGGACGATTTCCACCTGCCCAAGCAGCCCGAGCCGGGTGATATTTTCGCGCGCGCACGCCAATGCGCGGGGGTCCTGGTCGGTGGCGACGACGCGTTTCACTCCGCGGTGGGCCAGCACCGCCGCCAGCACGCCCGTCCCCGTGCCGATATCGAAGGCCCGTTCCAGCGAAGGCAGTGGCGCTTCGGCCACCAGTTCCACGTACTCGCCGCGTAGCGGCGAAAACACGCCGTAGTGGGGGTAAATGCGTTCGCCCAGTGCCGGAATTTCAACACCTTTTTTGCGCCACTCGTGGGCGCCGATCAAGCCGAGCAACTCGCGCAGCGAAACCACCGAGGGGGTATTTTCCGACGAACCATACGCCTCGGCGCAGGCCGGGCGCACATCGGGTGCGCGCCGCAAGGGAATGCCGTAATCGGCCTCCAAGGGCAGTAGCAGCATCCCCAGTATGCGCGCGCGCTGGGACTGGAACTGGCGATGAAAATGGAAGGCCTCGGTCGGCGACGAAGCGGGCTTGCGAGGTTTGCGGTCGATGCGGCGCGCCATGGCCTGCAGCAACTGACGCGCATTCTGAAAATCTCCCCGCCACAACAGCGCGGTACCCTCGCAGGCCAAGCGGTATGCGGCATCCGCCGTGATGCGGTCATCGGCGGCCACCACGCGCTTAGGCGGCGGCGCACCGCTCTCCGAGCGCCAGCGGACAGACCGGTTCTCGCCGTCCTCAGACCAGTTCACAACAGGATAATCGTTCACGCGGATGCAACCTTTGAAGACAGCTTCTTACACTTACGCCGAAAAACACGGCTGTTTTCCTAATTCAGGCGGCTGCGGGAACTCGCAGAGGACATTCAGGAAAGGCTGTTTGCGGATTTTAGCACGGGGACGAAACAATTCTTGGCTTGCCGCCTTGGCAAGGGCGGATCGCTGGAGACGCTTAACTGGCCCGGATACGGTCGAAGGCGTCCGCCATCTCGTCCAGGGAGACCTCGGCGACCAAGGCCGGGCCGAATACATCGGAGCCGGTTTTCCAGGCTTCCTCGTTATACTCATCGGCCAAGGCAAGGATCAGAGCGTGGTTGAGCTCATAGGCGGCCCAGACGTAGCCGACGTCGCGCAGGGCGGATTGCAAGGCGTTTTGCACCAGGCTGCGCACCATCCTGTGCGGCATGGACAGCGGGATGCCGTCCAAGCGGCCGGCGGCGGCCTCGGCGCAAGCGCGCTTGTCGTAAGAAGCATGGCCGCGGCAGGCCAGCGGCCGCACCGGGTAGATGACGCAGACGCCTTGCTCGATGAAAGGGCAGCGCTGACGCAGCTTGACCCGCTGCGCTTCGCCGTGCCCGCGAGTCGCGCCATCCGCCTTGGCGATGCGCTGGCGCAAGTCGATTCCGGCCTTTTTCTGGGCGTCCTCCGTCGCGCGGATATAGCGCGCCACCATCAATACTTCGGGCGCCGTTGCCACCACCCGAATGGTGCAGCAGGTCGCGCAACCCTTGTGGCAGGCAATGGCGGGCTGCCCTGCGGCCTGAACTTCCACATTGCCTTCGAAACTGCTGTAAGCCTGCGCCAGCAGGGCCGGTACCATATCGGCGCGGCCGCGCCACTCCGCCAATGTTTCGCTAAATGCTTGGTGCTGCGCTTTGAAAAACGCCAGCGCGCCGTCTTCTTCCTCCGCCTGGGGCATGCTTCCTCCCTTTCTTACGATTTGCGCGCAAAGGAGCGCGCACCCACAAAAGCCTTATAAAAAATAGGTTATTTTACCCGAGAAGCGGTGCGGCGCGCGAGCGGGGTGGTTCGCGCTATCGAATACCCGTGGCCGCGCTAGGTTTGATGGGTTTTTTCGGATTTCGTAGCCCATTTTGGCATTTTGGGCCATGATCGAAAGAGCGGCCGGTGGCGTTGTTGTGTAGTAATTTCAGTTGTAGACTAAGCGCTGTGCTCCCTTTGTGAACGGAATATTTCGCTTGCATGGGCCGGCGCACAGGCACTTGATTATGTTTTGCTGATTAAAAACCTAAAAATTATTGGAGGCAGTCATGAAAAGGAACAGCATCGCTACACAAAAAATAGGTTTGGCCGCAGTCGCGGCTTTATTCGCCGCATGCGTACCGCTAGGGGCGACGGCTGGAACCGGCGGGGATTACCACGGCGCAACGGCAACCAAGGATCAGTACAATGTGATTTTTCACCTGGACGCCGAGGGCAACCCGGCGATTAAAAAAACGCTGAACAACATAGAAAATATCCTGCACGACCCGCGTCTGGCCGGGAAGCTCCATGTCGAGTTGATCGCAAACAGCAAGGGCTTCGATGTGTACGTC
>JAIOJO010000262.1 GCA_019911985.1 Sulfuricellaceae bacterium
GGATATAACCCATGAGAAAATTGTCGCTGGCTTCGCCGGGCTGCGTCGGCAGGGGACTAGCGATGAAGTAGCCGCTCAAAGCCAACACGGTGATGGACAGCGCGTTGATCCAATGCCACAAGCGCAACGGCGCTTCGTATACGTAAACGGCTTGCACTGCCTGCATCGGCAGGGATTCCGCAACTTCTGTTCGGATAGGCATGGCCGGCTCCTTTCAGCGCACTTTGACCGACAGCGTTTCTTCCCCGTCCGGCGTCATCAGATGGGTGGAACACGCCAGGCAGGGGTCGAAACTATGCAGCGTGCGCAATATCTCCAGCGGCTGGTCGGCCTTGGCGAGCGGCGTATTCATCAGGGACGCCTCGAAGGCGCCGATCTGGCCCTTGGAATCGCGCGGGCTGCCGTTCCAGGTGGTGGGAACCACGCACTGGTAGTTGTCGATTTTGCCGTCCTTGATGCGCACCCAGTGCCCCAGCGCGCCGCGCGGCGCCTCGGTAAAGCCGACGCCCTTGGCCTCCTTGGGCCAGGTTTTGGGCTCCCATTTGTCGATATTGGCCGTGGACAGATCGCCCGCCTTGATGTTGGCCATCAGCTTGTCCTGGAAGTAACGCATTTTGTGCGCCGCCCAGGAACATTCCAAACCGCGCGCGGCGGTGCGGCCCAGCGTAGAGAATAGCGCCGTGACAGGAATGTCCAGCTTTTTCAGCACCATGTCCACCGGCTCCTTGAATTCCGGATTCTTCTGCACGTAGCCGATGAGATAGCGCGCCAAGGGTCCCACTTCCATCGCGTGGCCGCGCCAGCGCGGCGCTTTGATCCAGGAGTATTTCGCGTCCTCGTCGATCTGCTCGATGTTGGTGCGCGTCCCTTTGGCGTTTTTGCCCAGCGTATAATCCGGCTCGGTCACGCCATCCCAGGGATGCAAGCCTTTCTTCTCGTCGGCGTAGGCGTACCAGGAGTGGGTGACGAATTCCTGGATTTGCTCCGGGTCGCGCAAATCCACTTCATGTATCTTGGACAGGTCGCCGTTGATGATGGCGCCGCGCGGCAGCATCAGATTCTTCGCCGACGTGTCGTTGGCATGGTCGGGAATGTCACCGTAGGACATCATGCTCTTGCCGGACAGGCCGCCGCCGTGCAGCCAGCCCTTGTAGAAGGAGGCAATAGCCAGCAGATCGGGGATGTAAACTTGATCGACGAACTCGATGGTGCGGTCGATGATGGAAGACACCAGGTTGAGGCGCTCCATGTTCACCGCTCCGACCGCCCCGACGCCGTCCACGTTGATGGCGCAGGGCACGCCGCCCACCAGCCAATTGGGGTGCGGGTTCTTGCCGCCGTAGACAGTGTGAATCTTGACGATTTCCTTCTGGAAATCCAGGGCTTCGAGATAATGGGCCACCGCCATCAGGTTGGCCTCGGGCGGCAGCAAGTAGGCCGGGTTGCCCCAGTATCCGTTCATGAACGGCCCCAATTGCCCCGATTCGACGAATTTCTTCAGGCGAGACTGGATGTCGCGGAAATAACCCGGCGACGACATCGGCCAGGAAGAGATGCTTTGCGCCAGTTCGGAAGTCGCCTTGGGATTGGCCTTCAGGGCGCTTACCACGTCCACCCAATCGAGCGCGTGCAGATGGTAGAAATGCACCAGGTGGTCGTGCGCCTGCAGCGTGAGCTGCATGATATTGCGGATCGAGTTGGCGTTTTCGGGGATCTGGATGCTCAGCGCGTCTTCCACCGCGCGCACCGAGGTGAGCGCATGGGTGCCGGTGCAGACGCCGCAGATGCGTTCGGTGAAAGCCCAGGCATCGCGCGGGTCGCGCCCCTTTAGGATGACTTCCAGTCCGCGCCACATGGTGCCGGTGGACACCGCATTGGTGATGACGTTCTTGTCGTTCAAATTCACCTCGACGCGCATATGCCCTTCGATGCGCGTCACCGGATCGACCACTACCCGCTTGCCGCTGTTGTCCAGCTTGAAACCTTGTGTTTCGTAAACGCTCATGCCTTTTCTCCCACAGACGTCTCATCCTTACCCTGCCGGGCGCGCTTGACCGCGCTGACCGCCGCATGGGCCGCTGCCGCCGCGCCGACGACACCCGCCGCCCCCCCGCCGATCTGGTCGGCATTAGCCTCGATACCGAACTGATGGATGTCGGTGAGCCGGCTGTAGAACGAACCCTTATCCCAGAAACCGTCCTCCGAACAGCCGATACAGCCGTGCCCGGACTGAATCGGGAACGAAACCCCGCCGTTCCAGCGCACGGTGGAACAGGCGTTGTAGGTTGTCGGTCCCTTGCATCCGACCTTGTAGAGGCAATAACCTTTGCGCGCCGCATCGTCGTCCCAGTGCTCGACGAACTGGCCGGCGTCGAAATGGGAGCGGCGGTAGCATTTGTCGTGGATGCGCTGGCCGTAGAACATTTTCGGACGGCCCTGGCGGTCCAGTTCCGGGATGCGGTCGAAAGTCAGCATGTAAGTCACGACAGCCGTCATCACTTCCGCGATGGGCGGGCAACCGGGCACCTTGATGATGGGCTTGTCGCGTATCACCTTATGCACCGGCACAGCCTGCGTGGGATTGGGCCGCGCCGCCTGGACGCAGCCCCAGGATGCGCAAGAACCCCAGGAAATAATCGCCTTGCAGTCCTTGGCGACGCGCTTGAGCTGCTCCACGAAGGGCTTGCCTCCGATAATGCAGCTCATGCCGTCCTGGTTGAGCGGCGGGTTGCCTTCCACCGCGAGGATGTAATTGCCTTTGTACTTGGCGCTAATCTCGTCGAGTATGGCCTCCGCCTGGTGGCCCGCCGAGGCCATCAGGGTATCGTCGTAATCCAGGGAAATCATCGACAGCACCACGTCCTTGGCCAAGGGGTGCGCTGAACGGATAAAGGATTCCGAGCAGCAGGTGCACTCCAAGCCATGCAGCCACAGCACCGGGGTACGCGGCTTGGACTCCATCGCGTAGGCGATTTTCCCGGCGAACGACGGCCCCAATCCGAGCGCGGTCGCCGTGAGGCTGCAAAACTTCAGGAAACTGCGCCGGCTGATACCCTGCCGGCGCATCACATCGTAAAACGTTTCGATTTGAGCCATGGCACCTCCCCTTATGGATACTTTGTTTTAGCGTTTAAGTATCAAGATCCGTGCCAAGCCAGTATTTTGTAAATTACATTGATATAACAAAAACTTAATTAATAAGTCGCAAATCGGACAAATCTTATTCCGGAAACATGTTTACCGGTTTAATTGCCGAAATGAAAAATAACTATCCACCCCTTTGCCGCTTTGGATTATCTGGGTTGGATCGGCCTAAATCAGGAATCGGCTTGATCCGATTCGGCCAAGGGAAGGGTCAAGGTAAAAACAGCGCCGCCGCCGGGATGGTTCGCAGCGGACAGCGTTCCGCCGTGGCGTTCGACTATGCCGTAGCTGATGGACAGGCCTAGCCCCACCCCTTTACCGACCGGCTTGGTGGTAAAAAACGGATCGAATACGCGGCTCAAATGCGAGGCATCGATACCCGGCCCATTGTCGTGAAATTCAAGCAGGCACTTCCCTGCTTTGACGCGCCCCGAAATGCTTAGCGTCGATTGCCGAAGGCCCAGGGTGGCGTCGGCTGCATTTTGCACCAGGTTGACCACCACCTGCTGCATCTGCCCCGCCGTTCCGAGCACGGGCATGGGCTGCGGCGGTAGGTCCAAGCTCACCCGCAGCGCCGACTTGGCGTCGCGGGTAGCCCAGTGCACGGCGTTTCGGGTCACGTCGGCCAGATCGAACAGCTTCGTTTCTTCCTTGTCCACCGCCGAGAAGCGCCGCAAATCCTGAACAATGTCGCGGGTGCGCTCCGCCCCTTCCACGGTGCCTTCGATAAGAGGGCCGAGATCCAGCAGCACGCGATCGATGCGCAAGGTCTTGCGCAACTCCTCGCATTCCTCCGCGCAAGCGCCGCCGTGAATCGCGTTGATGTACGTCAGGATGCGCTCGCGATAACGCTGCAGCGCATAGACGTTGCCCAGCACGAAACTGATAGGGTTATTCAACTCGTGGGCCACGCCGGCCACCAAGCGTCCGAGGGAGGCCATTTTTTCGGAGTGGATGAGTTGCTGCTGGGTCAGCTTGAGTTCCTCGTGGGCTTGATTCAAGGCATGGTAGGCTTTGCGCAATTCGCCGACGGGCCGGCCCACCAGCACCATACCCGCTTGCCGTCCGCGCGTATCGTAACGGGGCGTGCAGTTCAAGGCCACCGGCACAAAGCCGCCGTCTGCGGATTTGAATGAAACTTCGCAATCGTGGATCAATTGCTCGCGCAAGCGCAGCGGAAACGACTGCGCCTGGGATTTAGAATCCTCGTCGGCGAGAAAAGCCAGAAAAGTCCGGCCCAGCACGGCTTCCTTGGCAAGGCCGAGCAGATCGAGCATAGCCCGGTTGACTTCCTCCACCATGCCGTTCCGATCGCACACAATCAGCACGTCCGACATGGCCGTCAAAATGCTCAGGATGAACTGTTGCGCTTCCTCTAGCGCCGCATTCTTTTCCTCCAGCTCGACCTGATAACGGAGAACATTGTTATAGACCTCCTCCATCTTACGAATCACGTCGATCCAGCTCGCCTCTCCAGCTTCATCGAGCTGCTGGAGCAAAACGGGGTGTAAGTGGGGTTTTATTGCGTTTCCGATTGGATTGTCCTGCTTTTTTGTCATGCCCGCCCCTAGCGAAAATAAGCGCGCCGCTTGTACATCACGCGCTCATGATTCCATGCGTAGCTAAAATAGTGCAAGCAAATCCATTATGAAACCGGTTTCATAATGGAAAAATCACGGTGCCCTCAGCGCAGCAGCGCCACCGCCTTGATTTGCGCCCAGACCGCCAGGCCCGGCGCAAGCTTCAGGGCGTCGAGGGAGCGGCGGGTGAGGCGGGAAAGCAAGGGTACGCCTCCGGCATCCAGCTTGACCAGCGCCTGGGAGGGATGCGCTCCGTCGCCGATCTCCAGCACTGTGGCCGGCAGGATATTCAGGATGCTGGTGTCGTGCTGCCGTTCCAAGGTCAGGCTCACGTCGCGCGCCAGGATGCGCACGCGCGCCGGGCTGCCCACCGGGTCGTTGGCGTCGCGCACCCAGATGCCGCCGCCGGGAAACTCCACCCGGCTGAGATGATAATTCGTATCGTGCTCCGCCACCAGGGTGTCGAAGACGATGCCGGCATCGTCCCCGAAAACCGGCAAGTCCACGCGCGCCAAGGTTTCCAGCAGCGGCCCGGCTGCGGCGGCCCGCCCGTTGCGGATCAACACCAGATAATCGGCCAGGCGCGCCACCTCGTCGGGGGAATGGCTGACGTAGATCAGCGGGATCGACAATTCACGGTGCAGCCGCTCCAGGTAGGGCAGTATTTCCGCCTTGCTGGACGGGTCGAGGGAAGCGAGCGGTTCGTCCATCAGCAGCAGTTTGGGGCTGGTCAGCAGCGCCCGCGCGATCGCCACGCGCTGCCGCTCGCCCCCCGACAGCCGGGAGACCGAGCGGGTCAACAGCGGCTCGATGCCGAGCAGGCTCACCGCCTGATCCCAGTCCACTTTGCGCTGCCCCGCCGGGATGCGCCGCCAGCCGTATTCCAGGTTGCGACGGACGCTGAGATGGGCGAACAGGCTGGCCTCCTGGAATACATAGCCCAGGGGGCGCGCATGGGTGGGCAGAAAAATCCCGCGGCCGCCGTCCTGCCAGGTTTCGCCGTTGACCTGCAACAATCCGTCCGGGGCGCGCTCCAGGCCGGCCAGGCAGCGCAGCAAGGTGGTCTTGCCCGAGCCGGAGTGGCCGAACAGCGCGGTGACGCCCCGCCCCGGCACGTTCAGATCGACATCGAGTTGAAAATCCGCCAAGGGCAGGCGGAAGCGTGCGTGAATGGCGCTCATGAGCGGGCGTGCTTTCTGACGAGATAAAGGGCCAGCAAGACCAGGAAGGAAAACACCAACATGCCCGCCGCGAGATCGTGGGCTTGGCCGTACTCCAGGCCTTCGACGTGATCGTAGATCGCCACCGACAAGACCTTGGTCGCGCCGGGAATATTGCCGCCTATCATCAGCACCATGCCGAACTCGCCCACGGTATGGGAAAACCCCAGCACGGCGGCGCTGAGAAAGCCCGGCCAGGCAAGCGGCACCGCCACGCTGAAGAAACAGTCGAGGGGGCCGGCGCGCAAGGTCGCGGCGGCTTCCAGCGGGCGTTCGCCTATGGCTTCGAAGGCGTTTTGCACCGGTTGCACAACGAAGGGCAGGGAATACAGGACCGACCCCACCACCAGTCCGGCAAACGTGAACGGCAAGACGCCCAAGCCCAAGACCTGGGTCAGGTGGCCGATGGGGCCGTGCGGGCCGAGAGCCACCAGCAGATAAAAACCCAGCACCGTCGGCGGCAGCACCAGCGGCAAGGCCACCAGCGCGCCGACCGGTTCTTTCAGCCAGCAGCGTGTGCGCGCCAGCCACCAAGCGATGGGCGTGCCGACCAGCATCAGCAGCACCGTGGTAATCGACGCCAGCTTAAGCGTCAGCGCAATCGCGGAGAGGTCGCCTTCGGTCAGCATCATGGCGCGCTGCGCTACAAATCGTAGCCGTAGGATTTGATTACCGCCTTCGCCTTATCGCCTTTCAGGTATTCCATCAGCGCGGTGGCCGCCGCATTGCCCCGGCCCTTGGCGAGGATAACCGCGTCCTGGCGTATCGGCGCGTGCAGGCCGGCGGGCACGACCCAAGCCGATCCACCGGTCAGCTTGCCGTCCTTGAACACCTGGGACAAGGCGACGAAACCCAGCTCGGCGTTGCCGGTGGAGATGAACTGGTAGGTTTGGGCGATATTCTCCCCCTGCACGAACTTGGGCTGCGTCGCGGACAGCAGGCCGAGCTTGCTCAGCGTTTCCACCGCGGCGGCGCCGTAGGGGGCGAGCTTAGCGTTGGCGATGGCGATGTGTTGGAAATCGCCTTTCTTCAGCACCGCCCCCTGATCGTCCACGTATCCGGGCTTGGCGCTCCACAACGCCAGTTGGCCGATGGCG
>JAIOJO010000263.1 GCA_019911985.1 Sulfuricellaceae bacterium
CCCCTTGAAGGGGAGGGAGTGTAGTAACTGAAAATTGTTCATAGGCATATTATTCTATCGCAAGAGGCAATATAAGCGTGAATTCCGCGCCGCCAGGAATGTTCGCTACCTGGCTGTCTGCCAGACAGATGTTTTGCTGCGGTTGATCACTTCGTGCGCCGCGTCTACGAAAGTTTTCGCTTGGTCAGCGCGGGCAAGCGGCTAGTCCTTGCGCTTGTCCCACACGTAGTGATTGAAGCGCTGCCAGCGGTTTTGCTGGTTGGCTAATTTATTGGCGGTTTTGGCCGGGGTGGCGGGCAGGCGGCCTTGGCCGAGCAGTTGCTGGAGCAGTTCGGATGGCGCGGAAGAAGCGGCTTTTTTGCGTTTCATGGCGTTTCTGCCTTGCGGGCTAATGATCTTTGAATTCTAGCATCCGCGCGCCGCTACGACGCGCAATCCATTTGCGCCCTTCCTCCAGCAGCAGCATGGCTGCGGCGAAAGGCAGCAGGAACAGCCAGAATTCCGCCTGCAGCGGGGCGGTGCCGAAGAGGCGGTTGCCCAGCGGGGTGTAGTCGATGGCCAGGATCATCAGTACCTCGACAGCGATGCCGATGAGGATCAGCCGGTTGCCGAAGAGCGGCCGGGAGAATACCGAGCCGCGCGGGCTGCGGCACAGGTACACGTTGACGACTTGCATCGCGATGATGGCGCTGAGGGTGGCGGCGGTGGCCTGGAGATAAAGCGGGTGGCCGACCGGCAAGATGTCGCCATAGCGCCAGCCGCCGCGGTGCAGCACGAAGAAGAAGGCGGCCATGGCCGCGGCGGCCTCTATCGCCCCGAGAAACAAGTAAGCCCGCACCAACAGCCCCCAACTGAGCAGGCGCTCGCTGCGCGGGCGCGGCGGGCGGCGCATGATGCCGGGGTCGGGGCGCTCCGCGCCGAGTCCGAGGGCGGGCACGGTGTCGGTGCCCAAGTCCACGGCCAGTATCTGCATGACGGTCAGCGGCAAGGGGATGCGAAACAGTGCGAAAGCCAGGTAAGGCACCAGTTCGGCAATGTTATGGGTGAGGATGTAGGTAAAAAATTTGCGCAGGTTGTCGAACACCGCGCGGCCTTCCTCGACGGCGGCGACGATGCTGGCGAAATGGTCGTCGAGCAGGATCATGTCGGCGGACTCCCGCGCCACGTCGGTGCCGGATAGCCCCATGGCGATGCCGATGTCGGCCTGCTTCAGCGCCGGCGCGTCGTTGACGCCGTCGCCGGTGACCGCCACCACCTCGCCCTTGCGCTGCAGCGCCGCGACGATGCGCAGTTTTTGGTCGGCGGTGATGCGGGCGAAGAGGATTTCCGGGGCGTCCAGCGCGATCTGCAATTGGATGTTGGATAGCCGCCGCAGTTGTTCGCCGTTGACGATGGAGGGAGCTTCGCCTTGCACCAAGCCGATCTCGCGGGCGATGGCGGCGGCGGTGCGCGGGTGGTCGCCGGTAATCATGATTACCCGTATGCCCGCCTCGCGGCAGCGGGATACGGCTTCCGCCACATCCGGGCGGGGCGGGTCTTCCAGCCCGGCCAAGCCGAGCAGCACCATCTCTTGTTCCCATTCGTTCTTGCGTAGGTCTTTCGCCACCGTGCGGTAAGCGAAAGCGAGCACCCGCAAACCTTGCTCCGCCATCTGCCGGTGGGCGTCCAGAAAGCGCTGGCGCAGCGCATCGTTCAGGGCTAGCCGCTGGCCGCCGATCAGCACCGAGGCGCACAGCGGCAGCACGGTTTCCGGTGCGCCTTTGGTATACAGAACCGGGCCGCCGGGCGCGGAATGCAGCGTGGACATCCGTTTGCGGTCGGTATCGAAAGGGATTTCGTCGAGGCGCGGATAGCTTGCGCCCGGTTGCGCCCATTCCAGCAAGGCGGTCTCCATCGGGTCGCCCAGCCATAGTCCGTTGCCGCCATTCTTCAGGTTGTGGCAGTGCCGCGCCACGGCGAGGAATTCGCGGCTGTCCGGCGAATCCCGATCGATGGCGCCGGCGTATTGCAGCGCCGTGCCGAGGAATACTTGTTTCGCGGCCATGCGGTTGCAGGTGAGGGTGCCGGTTTTGTCGGTGCAGATCACCGTGGCCGACCCCAGGGTTTCCACCGCGGGCAGGTGGCGGATCAGCGCGTTGCGGCGGGCCATGCGCTGGGTCGCCATGGCGAGGGAGAGCGTGACGGTGGGCAACAAGCCTTCCGGCACATTGGCGACGATGATGCCGATGGCGAACAGCAGGTTTTGCCAAAACGACAGGCCGATGAGCTGGCCGATCAGGAAGAACGCCAAGCCCAAGCCCGTGGCGAGCGCCGCCACCAGTCGGGACAGCCGCGCGATCTCCTGTTGCAGCGGCGAGACGACGCTGACGGCGGATTGCGTGAGATGGGCGATGCGGCCGAATTCGGTGTTCTTGCCGGTGGCGAAGACCACGGCCCGGCCTTCGCCCGATACCACGGACGTTCCAGCCAGCAGGATGTTGCGGGCTTGCAGCGCTTCTTCCTCGGTACAGGGCTGGGCGTGGCGGGCCTTGGGCAGGGACTCGCCGGTAACGGTGGCATTGTTGACGCGCACGCCGTAGGCTTCGATCAGGCGGCAATCGGCGGGTACTTTATCGCCTTCCTGCAAGAGCCAGATGTCGCCCGGCAGCAGTTGTTCCGCCGCCAGCCGCTCGACCTCGCCTTCGCGCATCACGGTGACCTGGCTGGGCAGCAGTTTTTCCAGCGCGGCTATCGCTCGCCCCGCCCGGTATTCCTGCCAGAAGGAAAACAGGCCGTTGATTAGAATCACGCCGAGTATGGCCCAGCCTAGCATCGCCATGCCCTGGCCCGGCCCGAAATGCTCGGCGCTGAAAGCCATCCCGGCCGCCAGCCACAAGATCAGCGCGAAAAAATGCGTGAATTCCTTCAGGAAACGCAGCAGCAGCGGCTCGCCTGCTAGTTTCTCCACCCGGTTCGGGCCAAACTCCCGCAAGCGCCGTTCCGCCTCGCGCCGGGTCAGCCCTTGCGCCGAGGTGTGCAAACTGTGCAGCGCCTCTTCGGCGCTGAGGTGATGGATTTTCATGCTTGTTAGTGTAGAAGGTATTGGCTGCCTCGCTCTAGTCCAAATTCCTGTGCGGCGGATTGACATCCGAATATGGTTCCGTTACGGTTCCGTTTTGCTTGCAAGTGGATCGAGGCCATGGCTACCATAACCCTGAAAAACATCCCGGACGATTTGCATCGGCGCTTGAAGGAAAGCGCGGCCCAGCACCATCGCAGCATGAATAAGGAAATCATCGCACGGCTGGAAGAGCAGCTCATGCCCCCGAAACGGGATACGGATGCGAAACTGGCGGAACTCCGTACCCTGCGCCGGCAGCTTCCGGTGTATGCGACGCCCGAGGAAATCGACGCGGCGAAGGACGAGGGCCGCCCGTGATCGTGGCGGATACCAACTTGGTCGCTTATCTGCTTCTGGAAGGCCCGATGCTGGACTTGGCCGAGCAGGTTTACCGCAAAGACCCTGATTGGGTCGCGCCCGCTCTGTGGCGGTGCGAATTTCGCAACGTGCTGGCGGGGCTGATGCGGCGCAATCGGCTAGACTTTTCCGGAGCGCTGGCTTACTGGAATGAAGCCGATTCCCTGCTGGGCGTTCCCGATGAATTACCCGATGGCGCGGAAATCCTCCGGCTCGCCCAAGCCAGCGGCTGCACCGCCTACGATTGCGAGTTCGTGGCCCTGGCGCAAAAGCGGGCTATTCCGCTGGTGACGGCGGATAGCCAAGTGCTCAGGGCGTTTCCCGGAACCGCTTTCAGTCCCCAGGATTTTCTGGGCGGACAATAATCGAAATGCCGCTGGCCCCGTAGGAGCGACCTCCCGTTCGCGAACAGCGGTGCTGAACGGAGAGGATGGCCGATAGCGGAGGCGGTCGCGACCGGGAGGTCGCTCTACAAGGGAGAGAATATATGGGGTGGGAGGCGCATGGAGGGGATTTTCGCAAGGGGCGGCACTCGGAGACGGGGCGCGTTTATTTGGTGACGGCGGTTACCGAGGCGCGGAAGGCGCTGTTCGTGGA
>JAIOJO010000264.1 GCA_019911985.1 Sulfuricellaceae bacterium
GCCCAATGACGGCAGTTGGGATAGCCGCATCTACGCCGTCAGCCCGGCCAACGCCGCTTTCCTCGGCCGCCTCGGCGTCTGGGATAGCCTCGACGCGGCGCGCATCGCGCCGGTCCATGCGATGCATATTTGGGGCGACGACGGGCATGCGCGGCTGGATTTCAGCGCTTACGACATCGGCGCCAGCGAACTGGCATTTATCGCCGAGAGCCGCTTGCTGCAAGACGGGATGTGGCGCCAGTTGGCGCGGCAAGACAATGTGCGGATTCTTTCCTCCGCCTGCACCGGCCTGGAATGGCGGGAAGAGGCCGCCGTGCTGAGCTTGGCCGATGGCAGCGTTTACCGCGCCGCCTTGATCGTCGGCGCCGACGGACGCGATTCCTGGGTGCGCTCGCAAGCGGGCATCGCCGCCGAGCCTCGCCCCTACTATCAGAAAGGGGTGGTGGCGAATTTCGATACGGAGCTCCCCCACGGCAATATCGCGCGCCAATGGTTCAGGCCCGACGGCATCCTGGCCTATCTGCCGCTGCCCGGCGGGAACCGCATCTCCATCGTTTGGTCTACTTGGGACGAGCAGGCGGACAAGCTGGCGGCCTTGCCGCCGCAGCAACTTTGCGAGCGCGTGGCCGAAGCGGGGCACCAGGCGCTGGGCAAACTGCAATTGATTACCCCGGCGGCGGGCTTTTCGCTGCGCTTGCTGAATATCGGCTCCTTGGTGAGGCCGCGCTTGGCGCTGGTGGGCGACGCCGCGCATAACGTCCACCCGCTGGCCGGGCAGGGCGTCAACCTGGGTTTTAGCGATGCCCAGGAGCTGGCCAAGGTGTTGACGGCGCGCGGTCCGCAGCGGGATTGCGGCGACCACGCGCTGCTGCGCCGCTACGACCGGGCGCGCCAGGAGGACATCCTGGCGATGCAGGCGGTGACGGAAGGCTTGCAGAAGCTGTTCAACAATAGTAACCCGCTGCTGCGGCTGGCGCGCAATTTCGGCTTGTCCGCGACGCAGAACATGCCGCCCCTGAAAAACTGGCTGGCGCGCCATGCGCTCGGCGCGAGCGTGTAGGATTATCCATAAACGTCCACTTCGAAGGAAACCCATGTTGCAGAAACTGATAGCCATTTTACTGTCCACTTTTTTGCTGGCGGCTTGCGTTCACGCCGATGAGGCGTCGGTGAAAAAAGCGGTGGAGGCGCGCCTAGGCGACACCAAAATCAAAAGCGTGCGCAAAGCGCCCTTGGGCGGCTTGTACGAAGTAGTGACCGAGAACGATCTGTTTTATACCGATGCCAACGTCAGCTTCTTTTTCGTCGGCAACTTGATCGACGCCAAGACCCTGCATAATGTAACCGCGGATCGGATCAGCGACATGCGCCGCGTGCATTTCGACAAGCTGCCCTTCGACTGGGCGATCAAGACCGTGAAAGGCAACGGCAAGCGTCAACTGGCGCTGTTCTCCGACCCCGATTGCCCCTATTGCAAAGGCTTGGAAAAGGAGTTGGCGAAGGTCACCAACGTGACCGTGTACACCTTCCTCTTCCCCATCGCCAGCCTGCACCCCGATGCCAACAACAAGGCCAAAGCGGTATGGTGCTCGAAGGATAGATCCAAAACCTGGAACGATTTGATGTTGAACGGTACGCCCCCAAGCGGCAAAGCCGATTGCGACACGCCTATCGAAAAAATTGCGCAACTGGGGCGCACCCTGCATTTCACCGGCACGCCGACCATCGTGTTTGCCGACGGCCACGTGGTGCCGGGCATGATTCCAGCGGACAAGCTGGAAAAAATGCTCGATGCGGCGGATAAGGCCGGGAAGTAGAGTCCAGCATGAAAGACTTCTGGAACGAACGCTACGCCGCCGAGCATTATTTCTACGGCACCGAGCCGAACGCGTTTTTGGCCGCGCAAGCCCATCGCCTACAGCCGGGGCAGAGCGCCTTGGCGGTGGCCGACGGCGAAGGCCGCAACGGGGTTTGGCTGGCGCAGCAGGGCTTGGATGTGCTGTCTGTCGATTTCTCCGCCCCGGCGCTGGAAAAGTCCCGCCGCTTGGCCGAGCGGTGCGGCGTCAGCAGCCTGCGCACCGAACTGGCCGACCTGCAGGAATGGGACTGGAAAGAGCACCACTTCGACGTCGTGGTGGCGATTTTCGTGCAGATTTTCGGCTCCGTCCAGCGCCCCGCTTTCCACCGCAACATGGTCAAGGCGCTGAAGCCCGGCGGCTTGCTGATTCTCCAGGCGTATACGCCGAAGCAACTGGAATACAAGACCGGCGGCCCGTCCAATCTCGATAACCTGTACGGCGCGGAAACCCTGGCGGCGGATTTCGCCGATCTGGACATTCTCCATCTGCAGGAGCGCGAGCACGAAATCAGCGAAGGCGTGGGCCATTGCGGCATGTCGGCGGTGGTGGAACTGGTGGCGCGCAAGCGCGGATAATCGGGGTTGAAGGGGCGAGCCATGTCCGTATGGGTGTCCTGATGCCCTTGTCGGCTAGCGGCAAAAGGCTGGGCCTGGCGCTGCTCGCTTCTCTGGCTTTGCACCTGGCGCTGCTCTTGGGCGTGCGGGTCAAGTCCGTCACCGCGCCCGAGGCGGAACCGGCCGCGCTGCAAGTGCGGCTGGTGTCGGTTAAGCCGGAACAAGCACAGGCTGGAACGGCTAAAACCGAGCCCATTCCCAAGCCGGCGTTGAAGCAAGACTCTCCTCAGCCTATAGCGCCGAAGCCTCAGGCCGAGCACGGCGATAGCGCCGCCGTGCCCACCCCGCCCCAGCATAGCGCCCCTCCGGCTGCGGATGTTCTCGACGCGCGCCCGAGCCTGGACATTCCCTTGGTGGACGACCCGACCTATTACCCTTCCAAGCAGCTCGACATCCAGCCTGCCGCTTTGCAGCCGATCAAGCCGATCTACCCCGACGAGGCCGCCCAGCGCAACATCCAGGGATCGGTCGTGCTGCTGCTGCTGATCGACGAAAGCGGCACGGTGCGCGAAGCCTCGGTGGTCGAGGCCAAACCCGAGGGCTATTTCGAGGAAACGGCCCTGTCGGCATTCCGCCAAGCCCGTTTCCGCCCCGCGGAGCGCAAGGGCCGGGTGGTGAAAAGCCGGGTGCTGATC
>JAIOJO010000265.1 GCA_019911985.1 Sulfuricellaceae bacterium
GGCCACCCCCATATCAGCATCAAGAACCCGGAAGTCTGCCGCCACGAGTGCAAGTCGCAGTCCTGCACGGTATGCTGCCCCGCCGGCTGCTATACCCAGGAAGGCAACGGGCGCGTGGTGCTGATTACCGACGGCTGCCTGGAATGCGGCACCTGCCGCATCATCTGCTCGGACTTCCGCAACGTCGATTGGGAATACCCGCGCGGCGGTTACGGCATCCTCTTCAAGTTCGGCTGAGCGGGCGCTCTATGGATGACGTGCAACTCTTTCTCGCCCATGCGGTGGAACTCGAACGCGAGGCGGCACGGCGTTACGAGGAACTCGCCGAAACCATGCGCACCGAGAGGAATGCGGAGGTCGAAGCCTTTTTTCGCCGCATGGCCGCTTTTTCGCGCAAGCACCTGGCGCTGGCCGTGGAGCGCGGCGGATTCCGCCGATTGCCCGCGCTGTCGGCGTCGGAGTATTTATGGCCGGACGGCATCAGCCCCGAGCAATATGACTGGATAGGCGTAGACGCCTTGATGGACGTATGCAACGCGCTCGACCTCGCCCTTGACGGAGAACACCGCGGCTATGCTTTCTATGCCGGCATCGCGGCCATTACACGCGACCCCGAGGTGAAGGCCATGGCCAAGGAATTCGCCGAGGAAGAAGCGGAGCATGTGGCCGAGCTGAAGAAGTGGATAGCCCGCTATGCCGCCCAAGCGGAATAAACAATCGCCTGCGCGCCAGGCGCTTATCATGACTGAATCAACACAAAGGAAACGAGCATGCCTAAACCGAAAAAACACGTCTTCATCTGCGTCCAGAACCGCGGACCGGGACACCCCCGCGGCTCCTGCATGCAAAGCGGCTGTTCCGAAGTATGGGAGGAATTCGCGTTCGAATTCCAGCAGCGCAATCTGAACGGCCAGTTCGCCCTCAGCAACACCGGCTGCCTCGGCCCCTGCAACGGCCCGCACGTGCTGGTGTATCCCGAGGGCGTGATGTACGGCCCGGTAAGCAAGGGCGACGTTGCCGCCATCGTCGAGGAACACTTGCTCGGCGACGCTCCGGTGGCGCGCTTGCAAGTCCCGGCGGACGTGTGGGGATAGCCATGCCGTCGGACGCATTCAGCACTGCTTCCTGCGGTTTTTCCCTGACGCCTGAAGCCGCCGCCCACGTGGAACAGGCCGCGCGCGTCTACAGCGACGGCGCGGCGGCGGAGAAGGAACTGCTGGCGGCGATAGCCGCATCGCCGGATTGCCTGGGCGCCTATTTTTCGCTGTATAAATTCTATTTCTACCAATACCGGCTGGGCGAAGCGGTGCGTGCGGCGCGGATGGCGATGGACATCGCCGCCCGCCAGGGCGGTTTCGATGCGGACTGGCATCGCCTGACGCCCGCGTCGTCCGATTGGGCCAAGGTGGACAGCCCAGCGCATTTCTACCTGTTCACGCTCAAGGCGCTGGCTTTCATGCACCTGCGCTTGGATAAAGGCGACGAAGCCATGGCGATGCTCGCCAAGCTATTCGAGCTGGACCCGCAAGACAGCGTCGGCGCTTCGGTGATACGCGATCTCGCCGGAAGCGTCGAGACAGCCCCGGCCGCCGCCTGAGCCTTGCCGCGATGGAAATCGGCCCGCTCCCCGCCGCCCGCGCCTTAGCCCAGGTGCTGGACTACCACCGGCGCAGCAAGCACCGTCTCGAACGCTACGCGGCCGGGCCGGACACGCTGGACTGGTCGGAGCAGCCCAACCCGTTCCGCGAGTTCGCCGGCGCGCCCCGGATCGAATTGCCGCTGCGCGCGCGCGAGCTGGAAACGCCCTACGCGGCGCTGTATCAGGCCCAAGCGGCCGAAGCACTAGCCCTGGGCCTAGCCTCCATCGGCTCCCTGCTGCAACTCTCCTTCGCCATTTCCGCCTGGAAAGAGTACGGGCCTGACCGCTGGGCATTGCGCAGCAACCCCTCCAGCGGCAACCTCCACCCCACCGAGGCCTACCTGGTCTGCGCCGGCGTGCCGGGGCTGGAAGACGGCGTTTACCATTACCTCAGCCGCGACCACGCGCTGGAGCTGCGCTGCCGCCACGGCATGAGCGCCTTGCCTGCCGGCACGCTCTTGCTCGGCTTGTCTTCCATCCATTGGCGGGAAGCCTGGAAATACGGCGAACGGGCATTCCGCTATTGCCAGCTCGACCTCGGCCACGCCCTCGGCGCGCTGCGCTATGCCGCCGCCGCGCTGGGCTGGCAGGCGAAGCTGCTGGATGCGCCGGACTCCGACGAAATAGCCGCCTGGCTCGGCCTGGACAGGCCGCAAGACTTTGCCGGGGCCGAAGCGGAAGAAGCCGACCTGCTGCTGGCGCTGACGCCGCTACCCGGTCATGCATTTCCGTCCGTCCCAACCCAAAGCGAGTGGTTCGGCAAAGCCAACACGCTCGACAGGCACCCGATGTACCGCTGGCCGGTGATAGACGAAGTGGCTATCGCCAGCCGCAAGCCCGCCACCCTGCCCGCCGCTTGGCAAGCGCCGGCCATTCCGGCCGCCTCGCCCCACCGCTCGAACGAAAGCGCTGCCGAAGTCATTTTGCGGCGGCGCAGCGCCCAGCGCTTCGACAGCCAGCGCTCTTGCACTCTCGCGGACTTCTCCGCGCTGCTCGACCGGCTGCTGCCGCGCGCCGCGCCGCCCTGGGATGTATGGTGGTTCGAACCGCGCGTCCACCCCGTCATCTTCGTGCATCGCGTCGAAGGATTGGAGCCCGGTCTCTACCTGCTGCTGCGCGACGAAGCGCTGCGCGGGCGGCTTCAGGCCGCGATGCGGCCCGAATTCCGCTGGAGCAGACCCGGCGGAATCCCTGGCCATCTTCCCCTCTTCCTGCTCCAGCCCGGCTCCTACACCCAAGCGGCCCGCTCAATCGGCTGCCATCAGGCCATTGCCGCCGACAGTTGTTTCGCGCTAGGCATGCTGGCGGAATTCGCCGATGTCGTGCAGGCGGCCCCTTGGCGCTACCGCCAGTTGTACTGGGAAGCCGGTTTGCTGGGACAGGCGCTGTACTTGGAAGCGGAAGCCGCTGGCTTGCGGGGAACCGGCATCGGCTGCTTTTTCGACGACGCCTTCCACGAGCTGCTCGGCCTGGCCGATGCCCAGTTTCAGTGCCTTTACCACTTCACCGTCGGCCACCCGCTGAGCGACGGCCGGATCACCACCTTGCCCCCTTACCCGGAGCGCGACAAGCCAAAGGAGCCTTCACCATGAATGAAACCGGATTCCGCCGCATCCATTCCGCCGAAGCGCGGGATCTCATCGAACGGGCCGACGTGCTGCTGCTGGACGTGCGCGACCGAGCATCCTTCGAACAAGGCTGTATAGGTTCCGCTCTGCACGCCACCACGACCGAGGTTGAGCGGATGATTTGGAGCGCCCCCAAAACCATGCCGGTGCTGATCTATTGCTACCACGGCAACGCCAGCCAAACCTTTGCCAAGATGTTCGCGGATTTCGGTTTCAGCGAAGTCTACGACCTGATCGGCGGATACGAAGCCTGGCGGCTCGCCGCCGGAACCGGATCGCGCGCGGCGGACAGCCTGAGTCCCGCCCTTCAAGCATGGCTGGCCGAACACGGCTTTCCGCTCTACAGCGTGAACGCCACCATCGACAACCAAACCACGCCGATCATGAAAGCCGCGAGACTCGGCGACCTCGCCGCCGCAACCGAACTCGTCGCGGCCGGCGCCGACCTCGGCGCGAAAAACAGCGACGGCAACACCGCGCTGTGGTTCGCCTGCTACAGCGAAAACCTGGCCGTCGTGGAGTTGCTGGCGTCCAAGGGCGCGCCGCTGGACAACCAGAACGAGAACGGCGCAAGCTGCCTGATGTACGCCGCCTCCGCCGGAAAAACCCAAGTCGTCGCAGCCCTCCTCCGGGCGGGCGCCGACCCAACGCTGCAAACCCTGGACGACTTCACCGCGCTGGACATGGCGGCGAACCTGGAATGCCTAGGCCTGCTGAGAAACGCCGTCAAAAAAACAGCCGTCGCCGCCTGAACCGTCCGCCGGAGAAAGCCATGCGCATCGGCGCGGCGCAGGCGGAAATCCACGGCGCGGACACGATCACCAAGGTCAGGAACCCCAACCCAGCGAATATCCGCTGCGGCGCGAAAACCTCCACCTCGGCCAAGCGCCGTCGCGCAGGGCTTGGGCTACGAATACGTCTCGCCGCAACAGGCGCTGGCTGATCGCGAACCGCCCGCAGCCCCGCGTAGGATGCGGTGACAACGGAACCGCCTCGCTCGCCTGGCATATCCTTACCTGTGCCAACCCCTTCGAAATCGGATTTTCCTGCTCGACCGGCTTTGCGAGCGGGGAACGGGCCATCGATGCGGTTCCTGCGTCACCGCATCCTACCGGCTTTACCAATTGACTCAATAGCTTGTTACGGTTGAGCTTTCCATTAACAGCGCGCAGAATGTCGCCTTGTAAGCCGACATATCGGACGGCTATTACTTGTTAGGTGGCTATGCCCTTCGATCTACAGTCCGCTCAAGTAGCAGCACATGTAGGATGCGGTGACGCAGGAACCGCATCGCTCGCGTAAAACGCTGAAAAACCGACAAAACCCATCATGACCGAATACCGCCGTGCCCGTGCTCCCGGAGCAAGCTGGTTTTTCACGGTCAACCTCGCCCAGCGCAGGGGAAACCGGCTCCTCGTCGAACGCATTGACTTGCTGCGCACGGCATTCGAAACGGTGCGGGCGCGGCATCCGTTCCGCATGGATGCCGTGGCGATCTTGCCCGAGCACTTGCACTGCATCCTGACCCTGCCGCCCGGCGACGCGGACTTTGCTACCCGTTGGAGCCTGATCAAAAGCGGTTTTTCCCGCTCGGTCGACAAAGGCGAGCGCATTTCCTCAAGCCGGGCCAAGCGCGGCGAAAGGGGGATTTGGCAGCGCCGTTTTTGGGAGCACCTGATCCGCGACGAGGAGGATTTCAAGCGCCATGCCGATTATATTCATTGGAATCCGGTGAAACACGGATGGGTGCGCCGTGTCGCGGATTGGCCGCACTCCAGCTTTCACGACTATGTGCGGCGCGGAATCTACCCGGTGGACTGGGGCGGCGGCCTAGCCGATTTGGAGACCGGGGAATGACGCGAGCGATGCGCTTCGTTCCTCAGCGCATCCTACAGCCATGCGGCGGACAGCCAGACCTCCCCGCCGTCAATTCGCCCACAACTGCTCCAGGTTCTTGATCCCCCACTTGGCGGCTTCTTCGCGGGCGACGATTTTTTCCTGGGCGCCGGGCCGCGACAGCGCGAGAACTTCGGGCTTGATGTGGGTTTGAGACTTGGTGGAAAAGAACACCTTGACGGTCGGGGTCACCAGCGATTTTTCCGACTGTTCCATCACCACCGCGAGCCGTCCCGATTCCAGGCGCACCAGCGAACCGACGGGATAGATGCCGATGCTCTTCACGAAGGCTTGGAAGACGCGCTCGTCGAAGTGGCCCTTGCACCATTCCGTCATCTTGCGGATCGATTCGGCAGGGTCCCAGCCGGACT
Source organism: Sulfuricellaceae bacterium (assembly GCA_019911985.1). GTDB lineage: Bacteria > Pseudomonadota > Gammaproteobacteria > Burkholderiales > UBA9220 > JAIOJO01. The sequence continues at coordinate 5,535 of JAIOJO010000265.1, forward strand.
TGTAGGGCCGATTGGAGGTGATCGCGTCATACACGTCGCACACCGCGCCCATCTTGGCATACAGGCTGATCTTGTCGCCCGGGAGGCGATCCGGGTAGCCGCTGCCGTCCATTTTTTCGTGGTGATGAAGACAGACGTCGAGGGGAATCTCACCCAAGGCGCCGCCCTCCAGAAGTACTTTATGGCCTTCCGCCGGATGCTGCTTCATGATGGCGAATTCATCGTCCGTGAGCTTACCGGGTTTGTTCAGGACTTCATGGGGCGAAAAAGCCTTGCCCATGTCGTGGAGCAAGCCGGCCATGCCGACTTCCCGCGTCTGGCTCTCGTCCAGCTTCAACTGCCGCGCCAGCGCCACCATCAGCGCGCACACGGCCACCGAATGCATGTAGGTGTAGTCGTCGGCGCTCTTGAGGCGGGCGAGGCTGATGAGCGCGCCGGGGTTGCGTATCACCGAGGCGGAAATTTCCTCAACCAGCGCGCCGGCGGCCTCGGCATCGACGGCCTTGCCCATGCGGACTTCCTGGAACATCGAGACCACCGCCGTTTTCCCCTTGGCGCAAATTTTCGCCGCCCGCGCCAATTCCTCGGCCATGGATACCTGCTTCGGCGCCTCGTCGCGCCGGGCCGTCGCCATCAGCACCTGCTCGACTTGGGCCTCGACCTGTTCCCTGGATTCGCCCACGACCACGTCCAGCCCCTTGGAACTGTCTATCCAGAGTTCGGCGATGCCGCATTCCCGGACACGGCGCAGATCGTCCGGGTCGGTGATGACAAACTGGGTGCGCCAGAAGGGATGCTCCATCCACGACCCGCACAACTCGTGGATATGCATGCCCAGCGTAAGGTGTTCGACACGGATTTTTTTCAGCATGCGAGTCTTTTGGCCATTGTTAAGAAGCGGTTTTGATGAAACCCTCCGCGGCGAAACAGAGGCAAGGAACAATCGACGCCGCCAAGTCAAATTAGAGCATAAGCATATTGGCAATGTGTGGCGAAACGGTAAACAGTTTGTGCACAATCGGGCGAGCAAACAGCGCCTAAACTTCAATGCACCGTGCACACCATGCACGGATCGAAGGAACGGACGATGTGCTGCACCAGCAGCGGGTCGCTCTCTCCCTCCGCTATGGGTGTTCCGGCCAACGCTTGCTCCAGCGCCCCCGGCTTGCCCTGGGCGTCGCGCGGCGAGAAATTCCAGGTGGTAGGCGCGATGATTTGGTAGTTCAGGATACGCCCTTTGTAGATGTGCAGCCAATGCCCCAGGCTGCCGCGCGCGGCCTCCACCAGGCCTACCCCCCGCGCTTCCTGCGGCAGGGCCCGGTGATGGCAGAAGGGTTCGCCCGGCTTGAGCGCCAGAGCCCAATTCTCCAAGGCGATTTGCACCCGGGCGATTTCCACCAGGCGGGCGATGACGCGGTTGCGCACGTTGCCGCCGCTTTTGCCGGCCAGCTCCCGGAGCAAGGGATGGCCGTCCACCACCTGCCGCGCCAGTGCGCCGGTTTCCACCACTTCGCCGCCTAGGCGCGGCGCCTTGCACCAGCTATAGGCGCTTTCCTTGTCCGCCTGGGGCAAGCTCACTCCCTCCGCCGGATGGAGCGGCGCGGGCGCGCCGCCCATCCAACTGTGGCTGAGGTCTTCGCCGATGGCCTGCACATCCAGCTCTTGCGGCCCCCCATGCCAAATTCCCGGCTGGAACAAGCGCCCGTCCGCCAAGGGATAATTGCCGTAGCTCATGAAGCGGTCGCCGGCGCGCCCGTAGCGGGACAGTTGCAAATCGTCCGCCACCTCCAGAAACAGGCCGAAATCGCTGGCGGCCGCTGTGCCGCGCCAGCCGTCCAGGGCTTGCTCGCTGTCCAGCGCCGCCACCTGTTCCAGCGCGGTTCCGAACAACTTGCTTTCGAGGAAACGGCGGAACTGGCGCAACAGGCTGTAGAGGCGCACCTTTTCCGCCTCGTCCACGCCCCGCGCGGAGCCGCCCGGCTGAATACTCAGGGTGTGGGGCCACTTGCCGCCGAGATAAGCCATCAAGCGCAGGAAATCCGCCCGCGCCGCAACGGCTTCGGCCGCCGCCTCGCCGCTCAGTGCCTTGAAGCGCCGGGCCACGGCGGGAAACCAGCGGCGCTCGCGATAATTTTCGCGGGCGAAATCCGGCATGAAAAACAGGTAGAAATGGGTGAAATGATCCGCCACGTTCTCGTTCGCCAGAATCAAGTTGGTCGCCAATTGGCCGTTGGTCGGCATATCCAAGCCCATCGCGTCGGCCAGCGCAGAAGCGGCGGCAACGGACTGGGAAACCGAACAGATGCCGCAGATGCGCGGCGCCAGCACCAGCGCGTCGAGAGGGTCCTTGCCCTGCAATATCTGCTCGAAACCCCGGTACATGGGGGAATTCACGTAGGCGGCCCGCACCTCGCCCCGCGCGATGTCGAGAGTCACCTCCAGGTCGCCCTCGACCCGGTTGAACGGCCCGACGACGAGGCGGCTCATTTGCGCTTGCGCACGGTGGGCGGCACCACCTGATGGTCGGCCACGGCGTTTTCCTTCAAGCGTTTGGGCGTGGCCGACTTGGCGAGAGATGACAAGACCACGAACCAGGCCTTGGGCATGTCGCTGGGCAGACCGAGGGGTATCCCGGCGATCTTCGGGGTTTGCAGGAAGGCATGCCCCGGCTCCTCGAAACCGGGCTGGGTGCAGTTGATGCAGGCATAGCCGCCGCGCGTGCAGGAGCCTTCGCCGTTCCACAGGCGGGTATTGCAGTCGGCGTGGGCCAGCGTGCCCATGCAGCCGAGGTTTTCCATCAGGCAGCCCAGATCCGACGCTTTTTCCGCGCTGGCCTTGTATTCGTAGTACTCGTTGCGGGGACAGCCGTGATGCACCAGGCGATCCGCGTACATGCGGGGTCGGCCGAGCCCGTCCAGATCGTCTAGGGAAAAATCGTCCAGCGCGAGCCGGACTAGTGTTTCGATCACCCAGTTGGGGTGGGTCGGACAGCCGGCCACGTTGATTACCGGCATGCCGCTTTGCGCCCGGTAAGCCTCGCCCAGCAGGCCGCCGCCGGCGGCACCGTCGTATTGCAAACCGCAGGCCTCGGTGACGTTGTCTCCGGCAGCGCTCACCCCGCCATAGGCGGCGCACGTGCCGATAGCCAAGGTGTGGCGCGCGGCGGCTGCCAGGCGGCGCACCCAGGCTATCATCGGCTGACCGGTTCCGGCCAGCATGTGGAAGCGTCCGCTGCCGTTCGGCCCGCGCAACAATGCCCCTTCCACGCACAGGACGTCCAAGGGCAATTCGCCCGCGGCGCACTGCTCCAGGATGCGGCGCGCTTCGGCGCCGCTTTGTTCGCTTAAGGAGGGATGCCACAAAA
>JAIOJO010000266.1 GCA_019911985.1 Sulfuricellaceae bacterium
CGCGATCCCCGTGCGACTTAATCAGAGGCTCCTTAATATTTTTCAGCTTCGATCTCCATTCCCCCCTGACGTCCATGCAATAAAGCCGAAAACCATACTAAGGGATTCCCTTAGCGATCGGCCAGGGTATTCCCCGCTCAATTTTCAGGGTTCATCGAATACCCCTGCCGACGGCCCTCAAGTAGACTCTATACCGGTAATTCGACACATTGTTTAGATGTGCGCATTTCCATCGTTAGACGCAGCTTATTCGTAACTGAAAACTCTTAGCGCCAGCCCTTCCATTGTATACAGCACGCGGATTGACAAGCCATGTTCACGACCTTAAATACGGAAAAATTCTGCTGCACCTGCGGCCATTGGAGGGGCGTTAGGGTCTTTGAGGAAGACGGTTGCGTTTACTCCCTGAAAAATATCGACGGGATTTGCCGTGCCGCGCCCCGGACATCCGACGCTGACACGCCCCATCCGCTGCTAACCCTACCCTCCAATACCTGCCGCCAATGGGAAAGCGTCAAAGACCTCCCGCAGGCGGCCTATTCTCCCCCCGTTCTTCGCTGAATACCGCAAGTAGCAGACGACAAGCTTCTTAGAGGCTGTTTTAAAAATCCCCCCAAGGCTGGAAATGCTGGTAGGAGCGACCTCCAGGTCGCGATTTCCAGAACGCCATCGCGACCTGGAGGTCACTCCTACGCATAGTTCGATTTTTTAAAACAGTTTCTTACAGAAGCGGCGATTCCGGATTTGCCCTAAAATAGCCGGAAACCGTCACTATTTTAAGGAAATCCGATGGCACAAAAAACCGCGCCCACACCTAAGCTCGCCACTACGTCCAGCCCTATCCACGAGCTGCTTGCCCGCCGCTGGAGCGGCCGCGCTTTCGACGCCTCAATACCGGTCAGCCACGAGCAAATCGTGGCCATGATGGAAGCGGCTCGCTGGGCGCCTTCCTGCTTCGGCGATCAGCCGTGGCGGTTTATCGTCTGGGATAAAAACAGCGATGCAGCCGCGTGGCAGCGGGCTTTCGATTGTCTGGGAGAATGGAATCAAAAATGGGTTAAAAACGCCCCGGTCCTCGTTCTGGTCACGGCGAACACCTTGTTTCAGCGAAACGGCAAACCCAATGCCTGGGGCCAATACGACTCGGGCGCCGCCGCCGAAAACCTGTGCCTGCAGGCGGTGGCGTCCGGCTTGATGGCTCACCAGATGGGCGGCTTCGAGGCAGACAAAATTCGCCTCGAATTCGCCATTCCAGACCCATTCGTCTGCATGGCGATGATTGCGGTCGGATATCAGGCCGACCCCAGCGTGCTTGACGACGAATACAAAGAACTGGAACTTGCGCCCCGCCACCGCAGCCCTCTTGGCGAGCATTTTTTCGCTGGCGCGTGGGGCAAGCCCCTAGGGAGTCTCTGATCATTTCATCCAAGACACGCACGCGGCTCAGGCTGAGAGCTTGATGACACTTGCCATCCTATCCCATCACGACTGGAACCAACTGGTCAAGGTGACGCTGGCCTTGCTCGCCATCGTCAACCCGATCGGCGGCATTCCGCTCTATATCAGCGCCACCGCCACTTGGTCTAATCTGGAGCGGGCGCGCACCGCCCGTACCATCGCGATCACGGTTTTTAGCGTATTAGCGGCTTCGGCTTTTTTCGGCGACCGCTTGCTCGATTTTTTCGGCATTAGCCTGGGCTCGTTCCAGGTGGGCGGCGGAATTTTGATTTTGCTGATGGCGATTTCCATGCTGCAAGCCCGGCAAAGCCTGATGCGCCAAACGCCGGAAGAAGCCGAGGAAACCGCCGACCGCCAGGCCATAGGCGTAGTCCCATTGGGCATTCCCCTGCTGGCGGGCCCAGGCGCTATCAGCAGCGTTATTATTGCCGCCCACAATATGCGCGGCGGCCTACTGGGGCAAGCCAAACTGCTGCTGCCGATCCTGGCGATTTCCTTGCTGGTCTGGGGCATCTTCTTTCTCTCCGTGCGGATCAGCCAGCGGCTCGGGACGACGGGCATCAATATCGTCACGCGGCTGATGGGCCTGATTTTGGCCGCGCTGGCGGTTGAATTCATCGCGCGCGGCTTAGCAGAACTGTTTCCCAGCCTGGTTTAAACCCTCCACCCCAGGGCATTCCCGGTTAAAATAATCTCTTTTTGAGCGCTTAGCCATGATTTGGAAGCCGAACGTCACCGTTGCCGCCGTCCTCGAACAGGACGGCCAATTTCTGCTGGTCGAGGAAGAAACCGAGGAGGGCATACGATTCAACCAGCCCGCCGGCCATTGGGAACCCGGCGAAACCCTGGTGCAGGGCGTCGTCCGCGAAACGCTGGAAGAAAGCGCCTACCATTTCGCCCCGGAATTTCTGCTCGGCATTTACACGTGGCGCCACCCGCGCAAGGACTTGGTCTACTTGCGTTTTGCCTTCGGCGGAAAG
>JAIOJO010000267.1 GCA_019911985.1 Sulfuricellaceae bacterium
GGTTTGGCGTCGGTGGCGGTTCCTTCCGCCATTTTCGCATTGGGATTGACCGAAGAGACGACGGAGGTGTCCTCGATCACGACGTTTTCAAGCGGTACGTTGCCGGGGAGAAAGGCTTTGGGCGCGGTGGGCAGAGAGGCAATTTTTTTGAATACGGCCATGCCCTCCACCACCTTGCCGAAGACGCAATAGCCGTAATAATCCGCGTCGTTGCGGTAATGATTGAGGAATTTGTTGTCGTCCAGGTTGACGAAAAATTGCGATGTGGCCGATTGCGGGTCGCGCGCATGCGACATGGCCAGCGTGCCGGGCAAATTCAGCAGGCCGTTGCCGGCCTCGTTGGGGATAGGCGCCAGGGTGGGCTTTTCCGTCAAATCCGGGGTGTAAGCCCCGCCTTGGACGATGAAATTCTTCACCGCCCGGTGGAAGATCGTGCCCTTGTAATAGCCGCTCTGCACGTATTTGAGGAAGTTTTCCACGGTCTTCGGCGCTTTCTCGGGAAACAGTTCGAAGGTCACGGTGCCCAAGTTGGTTTTCATTTCGACCAAGGGATGCGCAGGCTCCGCCAGGGCACTGCCGGAGAACAAGAGAACGGCGAAGAGAGCGGCTGTGCGTTGCATAAATCTTCTCCTTTGGAAGTAAGCGGTATTTACGCCGCGCCTTCATAAACGATTTTCCACTCGCCGTCTTCGCGTTTCCAGTATTGGCGCTTGCGCATCTGGTTATTGAGGTTGTTGCTGCGGTAATTCTGGTCGAAGGTGATGACCGCCATTTCGTCCTTGCCGGGGTAGCCGAACATGGAAACCCGCGCGGCTTTCACTTCTATCCATTGCTTGGAGGCGTTGACCTGGCGCTTTTGTTCTCCCCATGCCTTGAGGTTTTGCCCGTCGGCTTCGAACTGGCTGGAATAGTGGCTGAGGTAGCGGTCGGTATTGCGGCTGGACCAGTCTTTCAGCCAATTGTCGAAACTCAACTGGAGGTCGGTGCGGTCGCGTTTCCAGGTGGATTCGTCGACCCATTGCACTTGGTCGCTGATGACCACCGGCGTCAAGCCGGCTTGTATCGAATGGCTGAGGGTGGTGATGTCGGGGTTGGTCAGCACTACGCAACCGTCCGAAGCGCGCGGCGGACGGCTGTAGGTGTCGCTGGGCGTGCCGTGCAGCCAAATGCCGTGGCCGTCGCGCCCGAGGCGGCGATCCCATTCGTTGGGGTAGCTGATGGGGAAAGCGATGGGGCCGTAGAAATCGGTGAGTTTTTCTTTCGGCAAGGCGGACGTGACGAAATACACGCCCTCGGGGGAAAGCTTGTCGCCTTCCTTGGTCTTGCCCACGCCGCGCTTGCCTAGCGTAACGTAGAAGTCTTTGACGTAATGGGGAACGCCGTCATCGTTCTGGTACAGATAAAGG
>JAIOJO010000268.1 GCA_019911985.1 Sulfuricellaceae bacterium
GGTTGTGCATAAATTCGACGGCTTGGGCGCGTTCCATGGTGTCTTCTTTCGGGTCGAATGGGTTAGCTGAACAAATCCTTGTTCATGGCTTTGTTGCGGGCTTCTTCGCGGCTGACGACATTGCGCTGCACCAATTGCTGCAGATTTTGATCCAGGGTTTGCATGCCGAGGTTTTGCCCAGTCTGGATCGCCGAATACATCTGGGCGATCTTGTTTTCGCGGATCAGGTTGCGGATGGCCGGCGTGCCGATCATGATCTCGTGCGCGGCGACCCGGCCGCTGCCGTCCTTGGTCTTGAGCAGTGCCTGGGAAATCACCGCGCGCAAGGATTCGGACAGCATGTAGCGCACCATGTCTTTTTCCGCTGCGGGGAATACGTCGACGATACGGTCGATGGTCTTGGCGTCGGAGCTGGTGTGCAGCGTGCCGAATACCAAGTGGCCGGTTTCCGCGGCCGTCAGGGCCAGGCGGATGGTTTCCAGGTCGCGCAATTCGCCGACTAAAATCACGTCCGGGTCTTCGCGTAGCGCGGAGCGCAGCGCGTTGTTGAAAGACAGCGTATGGGGGCCGACTTCGCGCTGGTTGATCAGGCACTTCTTGCTTTCGTGCACGAATTCGATCGGGTCTTCCACCGTCAGGATGTGGCCGTATTCGTTTTCGTTGATGTCGTCGACCATGGCCGCCAGCGTGGTGGATTTGCCGGAACCGGTCGGGCCGGTGACGAGCACGATGCCGCGCGGCTGGTTGGCGATTTCCTTGAAGCTGGAAGGCGCGTTTAATTGTTCCAGCGAAAGAACTTTAGAGGGAATGGTACGGAACACCGCGCCCGCTCCGCGCTGCTGGATAAAGGCGTTGACGCGGAAACGCGCCAGATTGGGAACTTCGAAGGAAAAGTCGACTTCCTTGTTTTCCTCGTAGAATTTGCGCTGGCCATCGTTCATGATGTCGTACACCATGCCGTGGACTTCTTTTTGCTCCAGCGCGGGGACGTTGATGCGGCGCACGTCGCCATGTACCCGTATCATCGGCGGCAGGCCGGAGGATAGATGGAGGTCGGAGGCTTTGTTTTTGACCGAAAAGGCAAGAAGGTCGGAAATTTCCATTTATAATTTCTCTATTTAAGGTTGTTAGCCGGTTGACCATTTTTGAATTATGACAACAATAGCCAGCACACTCGAATCTGTCAAACAGCGTATTGTCCGCGCCGCTGAAGCGGCTGGGCGCGATGGCCGCAGCATACGATTGCTGGCGGTGAGCAAACTCCAGCCGGCCGAGGCTATTCGCGCGGCCTATGCCGCAGGCCAGGAGGCCTTTGGCGAAAGCTATGTACAGGAAGCGCTGGCTAAAATCGAAGCGCTGCGGGATTTGCCCTTGGAGTGGCATTTTATCGGCCCCTTGCAAAGCAACAAAACGGCTGCGGTGGCACAGCATTTTGCTTGGGTGCATAGCGTGGATCGCTTAAAAATCGCCCGGCGGCTGTCCGAGGCCCGGCCGAAAGCCATGCCGCCCTTGAATGTGTGCCTGCAAGTCAATATCAGCGGGGAAGTCAGCAAAGGCGGCGCGCGGCCGGACGATGTGGCGGACTTGGCGGATGAGGTCGCCATGCTGCCGCGCTTGAATTTGCGCGGGCTGATGGCAATTCCCCGCGCCAGCGACGATCCGGCGGAGCAGCGCCGACAGTTCGCCGCGCTCCGCCGGCTTTATGCGGCCTTGCAGTCGCGCCACGGCACGTTCGATACCTTGTCGATGGGCATGTCTCACGACTTGGAGGCGGCCATTGCGGAGGGGGCAACTTTGATCCGGGTGGGCGAGGCCATTTTCGGCGTCCGTCCAGGAAAGGCGGCGGGCTGAATCCGGCTAGTATTCGAGAGTATTCGAGTCGGGGTAATAGTTTACGGTTTTAACTTCCCGGCCTTTGCCGAGGTATTCCACGACATCGAAGCTGAGCTCCTTGGAGATGGCGATGCCGCGTCCGTGGGAATCGTAAATCCGCTCAGGGCGAATTTCCAGGTAGGAATGCCAGTCGAAGCCCTTGCCTTCATCCTTGATGTGGAGGCGAATTTCGCCCTTCAGTTTTTTCAGCGTGACATCCACATACCGGCTGGCATAGGGCGGCATTTGCAGGCGCCGTTCGATTTCGTCGCGCCATGTGCCCTGGGTTAACAACGCGGACTTTAAGGCGTATCCGATTTCCAGATTGCCATGCTCGACTGCGTTAATAAGCAATTCGGTCAGCCCCACCACCACCAGGTCCGAATCGGGAAAGGCGCTGGCAAGCAGGGTGCCGATATAGGACGCTTCGTCCAGAGTGCGGAAGCGGAAATGGCCGGACTGCATGGTCAGCAGCCTGCCGTCGCAATTTTTCGATTCCAGTTGCAGGCTACGATATTGACTGTGATCGGTAACAGCGGTTTCCACCATTGCTAGCAGCATCTCTTCCTTGAGCGGTTTGGTTAAATAATATTGGGCGCCGGCGCGCAGTTCCTCCAGCATGTCCTGCTCGTCTTCATTTTCGGCATGAACGATGATCGGCACCACCTTCAGGATGGGGTGGGACTTGAGCTTGCCGAGCAGTACGCGGGTATCCATGCCTTCCAAGCGGCGCTGCAGGATAACCGCGGAGAATTGCCGCGGGGTATTTTTCAAGCAGCTCAGCGCTTGCGGGCCGCTACGGGCTTGGACGACTGCGTAACCCTTGGCCTCAAGCAAAGCGCTAATGTGTTCACGGTCGGTCGAATTTCTTTCCGCTACTAAAATCCTTGC
>JAIOJO010000025.1 GCA_019911985.1 Sulfuricellaceae bacterium
CTCCAGCATGGCGCCGTCCAGCGGACATTGGCGTAAGGTATCGAAGCCCTTGTCGAGCTGGCCCTGACCCTGAAAAGCCAAGCCCAGCATACGATTGCTTTCCACCGAATCCGCCGCGGACGGGCGGTTGCCTTTTTTTGCCCGCAGAAAACGCTTTGCCGTCAGCAACGCATGGCCTGCCAGCAACAGCAAGGCCGGCGCAAGTAATTGCAGCCAGATGCCTTGGGTCAGCATCAGCACGAAATACCCGCCGATCAAGGCCGCCAGCATCGAGGCCGTAAACGCGGTTCCAACGCCTGCTCCGAGGCGCGGCAAGAGCAGAAGCAAATACAAGGCCACGACGAGCAGCGCCCCTTTTTCCGCCCAGGCGGCCCAAGGCGGCACGACAAGAAAATCGCGCTGGAGGAGGCTCGAAACGTCACGCGCCAAACTCAGCACCGGCGGCGTGCCTGCAGCCGTAGCCGTCCCCCCGCCGGCCGCTGTAGCGCCGACCAAGACGATTTTCCCGCGGTACTTCGCAGCGGAAACCGTGCCGCTGAGCACGTCGTAAAAGGAATCGACGACAAAACCGCCGTTGCCGCCCTGGTAAGCGTAAGGATGCAGCAGCCACCGGTCGCCGGTTCGGATTTTCAAGCGCCCCAGGCTCACGCCTACGCCCGCCCGGAAACGGATGTCCGCCGGTTTGAGATTCAGGCTGGACGCCGCCAGCAGCAAAGAGAGGGCGGGGAGGAAATGCCCGGAGTAGCGCACCGCCAACGGCACGGCTCGTACCGTGCCGTCCGCATCCGGCGCGGCGGCGAGGAAGCCGACAGCGGCCGCCCGGCTCCCCAGTTCCGGAATCGGGAAATAGGCTGCGCTCGCCGAGGGGGGCGAGCCTTGCGCAATGCGCAACTCGCTATTCTGCAAATAAGCCGGAAGGCCGCGGTCCGGTTTACCCTGAGCCGCGCCCAGATTCACCGGAAAGCCCAGTAACACGTTTCCGGCGCGGCCCAGGCTTTCGGCTAGGCGGCGGTCGGCGTCCAAATTCCGCTCGGCGTCGGCAAGCAATTGATCCAGCTTGGCGGTGTCGTCGCGCACCGGGCCGCTAGCTGCGCTTTTCAAGCTGGATGAGTCGACGAAACGGATCAGCCGACGAATGCGTTCCAAGCCCGGTTCGTTCTGCGGCTCGCCCAACAACCCGGCATAAGCAATCGTTTTAGCCCCCGCCTTGGACAGAAGATCGATCAAATCGGCATCGATGCCACGCGACCAAGGCCAGCAGCCAAGATGGGCGATGCTGCGGTCGTCGATAGCGATTACCGCCACCTTATCGCTGGCGGGGTGCCGGACGGCTAGGACGCCGAGATCGTAAGCCTTGCGTTCTAGCCCGAGAATCGGGCCGCTCGCCGAAAACGGCAAGAACACCGCCAGCAGCACAAGGACGGCAAACCAATCCGCTTTCCAAAATGGAGACTTCACCACCATATTGAGCCACATCTTCTTGTTCTACTTGATATTACCGTATAGTAATGCATTTGCATTTCCTGCAAAGAAATTTATTTGGCATGTTTGGCCTAAAACAACGCCCGTTTCGCCACGCCCCCGCTTTACAAAATCCGCCAGAAAAAACATTGGATTAAATCCAACTTATGCCCTTAACATAAGGGCGAATATCCTTTACCATATGGCTATCCAAAGGGGAGTCCCGACTCAAATGCGCTTGAGAATGCCAGGCCACCACCTAAGCATGGCAACAACGCCCGAACCGGGCAAGTCGGTTTATTGCCGCGCCTCGGCCTTGATATGCGCCTCCACGAAAGAGTAGCCGCAAATGAAAAGCCTGCCCATTAAAGTCATCTATTTCTTGATCATCACCATCGCGTCCCTGTTCGCGATGAAGCTGGCCGACTGGTACAAGGGCGAAGACAAAATCGAAAAAAATTACCTGGTGAAAGAGGTCAGCGGGTCGGCTCAAATACGCCATCAAGCCATTTATAAAACAAAAGAGGGGAGCGTCATTTTCAAGGGAGAATCCGAATGGACGCCCCTCGGCCCCAGTTCTTTGGTCAACCAGGGCGACACCATCAAAACCAGCGCGGCTTCCAGCGTGGATATCATTATGATTAACCCTCAGGGAACCACCGTCGCTTCCCGGATCAAGGAAAATTCGCTGATCCAGATCGAAAGCCAAAAAAGCATGGACAGCGTCATCAAGATGGCGCTGCGCAGAGGAACGGCGCTGGTTCATGCCTTGACCCTGGGCGCCAAGAAAAAAGAAATATTCGAATTGCGCACGCCCACCGCGACGGCGGGTATCCGCGGCACGCAATTTTTCGTCAAACACCAGCAAGGCGCCGAACGCACTCAAGTGGCCGTCTCCGAAGGCATAGTCAACGTGCGCCCCGACACCCCGCTGCTGCAAGGCGCCAGCGTGGATGTGCCGGTCGGCAAAACGCTGACGGCCGATCCGGTCACGCACCTGATGAACGTAGTGGATACCCTGCCGGTAGACCGGGAAGAGCTGAAGGAAATCAAAACCATTCCAACCAAGATCAGCATGCTCGACAGCCTCAGCAATGCCTTCGGCAACTCAAAGCTCTTCCCGGAAATATACGACCAGATACTGACCGAAATCGCCAAGTACTCCATGGGCGCTTTCGAGGATGCTGTTATCATCAACTCCGGGCAGAGCGGGGAGTTCCCCAATTCGCTGCAGGAGATTAAGCTGGAAAAAGGCAATTACAACGACCCCTGGGGCACGCCGTATTTTTACAAAAAAACGGGTTCCAGCAGCGCTCTGCTCATTTCGGCCGGGCCGGACAAAATCCTCTATTCCAGCGACGATATAGTGAAATTCATCGGACAAAAATAAGCTAAGCTAAGGGCCTCCCGCACGCTTTGAAGGCAAGACCATGGCAAGACCACAGCCGGTGCGGCTGGGCGACACGCTCGTCCAGCAGCATTTAATCACCGCCGAACAACTGCAATTCGCCTTAGATCACCAGAAACGCACCGGACGCAAGCTGGGCCGCACGCTGGTGGAGAACGGCTTCGTCACGGAAGAGCAGATTTCCGGCGCGCTGGCCAAACAGCTCAATATTCCCTACATCAATCTCAAGCACTTCACGGTCAACCCGGCCGTATCCAGCAAAATCCCAGAAACCATCGCCCGGCGTTATCGCGCCATCGTTCTCGAAGAACGCGAAAACAGCTTTTTGGTCGGGCTGGTCGATCCCTCCGACCTGATGACCTTCGACGAGATTTCGCGGCTATTGCCCAAGGAATTGGAACTGGCGGCCGTTACCGAAGAACAACTGCTGCAAACCATCGACCGGATCTACCGCAAAACCGAGGAAATCAGCGATCTCGCCAAGGAGCTCGAACAGGAACTCGGCAATACCTTGATCGATTTCGGCTCTCTGATGGCGTCGCCCACGGTCGAAGACGCCCCGGTTGTCAAACTGCTGCAATCCATGTTCGAGGATGCCGTACAAATCAAAGCCTCGGACATCCACATCGAGCCGCAAGAAAGCCGCCTGCAAATCCGCTTCCGCATCGACGGTGTGCTGCACTTGCAAACCGAAGCCGACATGCGTATCGCGCCTGCCGTTGTGGTGCGCTTGAAACTCATGTCTGGGCTGGATATTTCGGAAAAACGCTTGCCCCAGGACGGCCGCATCAACGTCAAACTCAAGCAGCAGCAATTGGACGTGCGTGTCTCCACCCTGCCCACCCAGTACGGCGAATCCATCGTCATGCGTCTGCTCAGCCAGCAGGGCGCCATTCTCGACCTGGAACGGCTCGGCATGCCGACCGGTATGCTGGAGCGCTACCGCCACCTGATCCATCGCCCCACCGGCATGGTGCTGGTCACCGGGCCGACCGGTAGCGGAAAAACGTCGACACTGTACGCCTCCCTGTCCGAACTCAATTCCATCGAGAGCAAAATCCTCACGGTGGAAGACCCGGTCGAATACCGTTTGCCGGGCATCAACCAAGTCCAAGTCAACGAAAAAATCGAACTGTCGTTTGCCCGCGTGCTGCGCACCTTTTTGCGCCAGGACCCGGACATCATCCTGGTGGGCGAAATGCGCGACAGCGAAACCGCGCAGATCGGCCTGCGCGCGGCCATGACCGGCCATCTCGTGCTTTCCACCCTGCACACCAACGACGCCATCAGCACACCGATGCGTCTGCTCGACATGGGCGTTCCCAGCTACATGCTCGCCTCTTCCCTGCTGGCGGTGATCGCGCAACGCCTGGTGCGCCTGATTTGCGAGTATTGCGCGGAACCCCACACCGTCCAAGCGACCGAGTTGGTTTGGCTGGAGAACACCATGACAGAGAATTTTCAAGAATATGAATTCAGGCACGGGCGGGGCTGCTCGCGCTGCAATGGAACGGGTTACCATGGCCGCAAGGGCGTCTATGAAATGCTGGAAATCACGGCCCCGGTAGCCGAAGCCATCAACCGCTTCGACGCCGTCGATTTTTCGCGCATCGCGCTGAAACAATTGGGAGACAATACCCTGCGCCACAATATCATCGACCTGGTCTTGAGCGGACGCACAACCCTCTACGAAGCCATGCGGGTCAGCAACCAATTCGATATCTAGGAGCCTGTCGGACTTGAAGAATCGAAGCGAAAATTCGGCTGGGCGAGGACAGATTTTGCCGGTTTTGCAGGTCAATAGTCATTCTATTGACCCAAAAAACGGTGAAATATGGACCGCCCAGGCGGATTTGCAGCCGATTTCCTTCAAGTCCGACAGGCTCCTAGGCGCAATCCCTTAAGCCCCCATGCCGAATTTTTCCTACAAAGGCCGCAACAGCCGCGGCGAACTGATGCAGGGGTTTCTGGAAGGCAGCGACAGCAGCGTCGTCGCCGACCAATTGCTCAACATGGACATCATTCCCATCGACATCGCCATCGCCTCCCAGGGCGCGACACGCAAGGCAAAAGGGGTCGGCGCGATGTTCAACCAATCGCGCAAAATCGAGCCGCTGGACATCATGCTTTTCAGCCGCCAGATGTACACCATGCTCAAAGCCGGCGTCCCGATCATGCGCGCGCTCAACGGCATGCGCCAATCGGCCCGCAACCCGGCCTTGGCTGCCGTCTTGCAAGAACTCAGCAACAGCCTCGACCGCGGCATGGAACTCAGCGATGCGATGCGTCCCTACCCCAAGCTGTTTTCCGAGTTCTACGTCAGCATGGTCAAGGTGGGCGAAATGACCGGCCAGTTGGATCAGGTTTTTCTCCGCCTGTTCAACCATCTCGAATTCGAAAAAAAAATGCGCGATCAAATCAAAAGCGCGCTGCGCTACCCGAGCTTCGTCGTATTGGCGATGGCTGCCGCGATGACCATCCTGAATATTTTCGTCATCCCCATCTTCGCCAAGGTGTTCAAGGGATTCGGTGCCGAACTGCCGCCCATGACCCGCCTGCTCATCGGCATGTCGAATTTTACCGTGCAGTACTGGTGGGCCATGGCCGCCGTGCTGGGAACCGTTGTCGCCGCGTTCATCAGCTACGTGCGCACCACGGAAGGGAGGTACCGCTGGGATAAATTCAAGCTACGCCTCCCGATCGCCGGAAAAATCATCTTCAAGGCCACCATGGCGCGCTTTGCCCGCAGCTTTGCGCTGGCGGGCAAAAGCGGCGTTCCCATCGTGCAAGCTTTCGAAATCGTCGCCAAGGTGGTTGAAAACAGCTTTATCGCCCAGCGCGTCGGGCAAATGCGCGAGGGCGTATCCCGCGGCGAAAGCGTGCTGCGCACCGCTATCGCCGCCGAGATATTCTCCCCGCTGGAATTGCAAATGATCGCCATCGGCGAGGAAACCGGAGAACTCGACAACCTCATGGAAGAAGTCGCGCGCATGTACGAAAGCGATGTGGAATACGATGTCAGCAAGCTCAGCCAACAAATCGAACCCATCATGATGTCCGTCTTGGCGGTCATGGTGCTAATCCTGGCTTTGGGCATATTCCTGCCGATGTGGGATTTGGGTTCGGCCGCGCTGCACAAAAAATGAACCAAGCCTACGCCCAACTCCTCTACCATGTGCTCGTGCCGTTTCTCAAAATCGGCACCCTTTTCTCGCTCGCCGTCGGCATCGGCATCCTGCTCGCGCCCCTCAGAATGGAAAAGGCCAACGTCTGGTTCAGCCGCTGGATTTCCACCGTGCATTGGCAACAGCACATCAACCGCCCGCGCAAAATCGAACGCTGGGTCTACCGCCGCCACCGGATCGCGGGCCTGGCCGCGCTGGCCTTCGGCCTGGCCTTTCCCTTCGTCATGATCGCCAGCGGCGGGATAGCGGCCTGGACTGGCGCTTGGTCGCAGGTTCTGCCGTCGCATGAGATGGCGGCCTGGCTATCCGAATCCCTATGGTGGATAGGCTGGCTGGGCAGCGCGCTGAGCGCCGCGATAGGACTGGTGCTGTTTTTCCGTCCCAGCGCGCTGCGCGAACTCGAAACCTGGGCCAACCGCTGGATCGACCTCGACCGCTATGCCCGAAAGCTCGACATCGCCCATTACGACCTCGACCGCTTCCTGTGGCGCCACCAGCGCTTGGCGGCCGTTTTTGTCGTGGCGTGCAGCCTCTACAACCTGGCCGCCCTATGGCGTTTGCCGTAAGCGCTTGAAAATTTACGCTTGATCTACGCAAAAACCCGGCGTATTCTCTTGGACATGTTGATTCTTTGCGGCTATTTTCCCAAACAGGTTGACGGATAGGCAAAGGATCGGCACGGCGGGTGTTCAGGCTCCATCTCGTCGTTCGCTGCGGCGCAACGCGACGGGCACCCGGACTCAATTAGGACCAACGCGTCCTTATCCAAGGAGTAGTAAAATGAAACACAATGCAAAACAACAATCGGGCTTTACGTTGATCGAATTAATCATGGTGATCGTGATTCTGGGTATTCTTTCGGCGGTCGCGTTGCCGAGATTTGTTAATTTGGGAGTTGATGCTCGCGCTTCCTCTGTACAAGGTATGGCAGGTGGGATAAATGCAGGGATTGCGATTGCGCATGCGCGCTGGCTGGCCTCAGGTGCTCCTGCTGGTGGAGTACAGGTTACTCTCGAGGGAGGCCAACAGGTGGCGGTTAATAATGCAGGATGGCCCACAGACGCTGCGGGGGGCATTGGTAACGTATTGCAAAACATTAATGGTTATACCTGGACCTATGGAACACCCTCTACCTTAAACGTAGTTCCTGCTGTAACAACTCCGGCTACTTGCCAAGTAACTTACAACTCTGGAACAGGTGTTGCGGTCGCCAACGTCGGCGCCTGTTAATTAAGTAGTATAGCTACTTGCTCTTAAAAAATGGGCAAGCTGTGTTGGCTTGTCCATTTTTATAGCGATAATGCGTACATACCCATGCTGCGTTTAACGCCACGGCGCTTGGCCGCCGCAGGCTTCACCTTGATCGAACTGATCATGGTGCTGGTGATTATCGGCGTCCTGGCCGCGATCGCCATTCCACGTTTTTTCGAAAAAAGCGGCTTCGACGCCGCCGGCTTTGCCGACCAAACCCTCTCGATGGTGCAGTACGCCCAAAAAATGGCCGTCGCCAAGCGGCGCAATGTCTGCGTCACGCTGACAGCAGCCCCGAATCGCATTGCCCTGAGCTACGATGCGGCCGGCACGGCGCTGCCTGCCTGCGATCCCGCCTATATAGCGCTGCCTAGCCCAAGCGGCAACGCGGCCTACACCGCCACCGCGCCCAACGGGGTTGTACTCGCTCCCGCCAGCGCTTTTATTTTCATGCCGTCGGGCAGCAGTAACCTAGCGGCTCCCTTGACGATTACCGTGACCGGCAGCGATGTGGCGCGGAACATCATCGTCGAACCGAGAACCGGCTATGCCCACTACCCCTAGCCGCCTTTCCGACCCATCCCAATGCGGCTTGACCTTGATCGAGCTGCTGATGTTCATCGTCATCGTCGCCGTCGGCGTGGCGGGCATATTGACGGTGATGAACTACACTTCGGTGCGTAGTGCCGACCCAATGATACGCAAGCAGGAAATGGCGATTGCCGAATCCCTGCTGGAAGAAATCGAGCTTAAGCCCTTCACTTTCTGCGACCCGGACGACCCCCAGTCGGAAACTGCGACCAGCGCCGCCGTCGGCGCGAACGGTTGCACCAGCGCGGCGCTGGTCGAACAGATGGGGGCGGAAACCGGCGAAACTCGAACCAGCCAGCCGCAATTCGACAACGTCAACGACTACAATCAATTCGCCATGGTCGGGGGCATTCAGGACATTACCGGAACGGCCATTCCCGCGCTCAACAACTACAGCGCCAATGTCGCGATAAGCATCCCGGCGGCCCCGGTGCTGGGCACGATACCGGCGGCGGATACGCTGCTCATCACCGTCACCGTCACCGGCCCGGACGGCACGTCCATCGTGATGGACGGCTACCGCACCCGCTACGCGCCGAGGACATGATGAAACTGGAAACCTCAATTGGCCGCTCGACTGGAATAAGCCACCCCGCCGCAAGCATCGAGGTATGTGCCGGTAGGTTGGCGCTGAACGTAGTGAAGCCCAACGCCGCCCCTGTTGGGCTTCGGCTTACGGCCTCAGCGCCAACCTACGATTCCTCCACTGCTGGCAAAATGCCTGCTGACCCCATTTGGCGCGCATGGCGGCTACCCTCTCTCCAACTCTCTCCCACAAGTGGGCGAGAGGGCGTTTTTGTCCCCTCGCCCACTTGTGGGAGAGGGCTGCCCACCCTCGGGAGAAGTAGCCGAGGGCGCGGGTACACTCCACCCCGCCCAACTGGGGTTTCCAGATTATGACGACACGCCGCGCTGCGCAAAACGGATTCACGCTGATCGAGGCGATTATCGTCATCGTCATCACCGGCATACTCAGCGCCATCGTCGCCGTGTTCATCACTCGCCCGGTCGCGGGTTATGTCGATGCCTCCCGCCGCGCCCAACTCACCGACGCCGCCGACGGCGCATTGCGTATGATGGGGCGGGATATCCGCTCGGCTTTGCCGAACAGCATCCGCGTCAGCAACAACGGCACGGATTTTTACCTGGAATTTTTGGCGACACGGGCGGGCGGGCGCTTCCAACAGAACGACGCGTGCTTCACCAGCGGCGTGGGATGCAACCAACTCCTCACCCAGGGCAGCATCATAAATAATTTCGGCGCTTTCGGCGCCAACGACAGCATCGCCATTTTCAACCTGTACAACAACCAACTGGGCGATTGCAGCATTAACAACCCCAGCGCCTACTGCGGCCAAAACACCGTGGCGGTCACCGGCGTGGCGGGCGCCAATTCGGATACCCTGAATTTCGCCAACACGGTGTTTTTGCCCGCGCTCGGCACCTCCCCGCCCGGCGACCGCTTCCAGATTATCGACGGCACCCAGCAGGCGGTTACCTACGCCTGCAACCCGGCGGTCGCTGGCGTTGGCGCTAGCGCTAACGGCACGGGCACTTTGACCCGGCAATGGGGCTACGGCATCAATCCGGTTCAAGCCGTTCCTCCCAACCCGCCCGCTGGCGGCACGACGGCGCTATTGGCTCAGAACGTCAGCCGCTGCACGATCCAATACGCCCAAGGCAGCACTGAAAACAGCGGGCTGGTGACGATTTGGCTAGAATTGATGCGCAACGGCGAAAGCGTCAGCCTCAACTATCAGGTACACGTCAGCAATGTGCCCTAAAACCACTCCTCGCCCGCGCCGCACCCAAGGCGGATTCGCCTTGGTCACAGCCATTTTTCTGCTGGTGGTACTGGCCGCGCTGGGCGGGTTTATCGTCAGCATCTTTACCAGCCAGCAGCAAACCTCCGCCCTTGATCTGCAAGGCGAACGAGCCTACCAGGCGGCGCGCTCCGGCATCGAATGGGGGGTGTACCAAATCGCCAGTCCGGAGAATCTAAACTACGGAAAAACCGCCGCACCCTTTACAATTCAATACGCCTGCGCAGGGTCTCCGGCCACGCTGAATGGTTTGGGCGGCAGCTTGGCGGGTTTCGCCGTCACCGTGACCTGTAGCTTTTCCGACCATACCGAAGGCAGCAACCTGATCCGGGTATATCAGCTCACATCCACCGCCACAGCCGGGGGCGCGGTCGGCAACGGGGATTACGTGGAACGGCGGGTAGACCTGACCACCAGCACCTGCCGCCAAGCGCTGGACGATCAGGAATGTTAATATTCAGGTCGAATGGTGGGAATAGATCATGAAAACTACCCGAACTCTGTGGAAACGAAACCTGGCAGCCGGCATGGCTGCCCTGGCGCTATGCGCTGGCCTGCCCGCCGTAGCGCGCGCCGCCTGTTCGAGCGCTCCGCCGGGCTACACAGTGTATGCCGGCAAGGAACTGCAAACGCAGAACAATGCCCAGGTTAACGGCGCCAAAACCGGCAAAACCGAGCTTAACCAGCCCGCCGGTTACCCCTCCTCCTATGCGGGAGGCCCCGCCACCACCGGCGCCATCACCCTGCCACCACTTGACCCCGCTTCTTTCCCAAGCTCTCAAATCGGTACGCAAAACATTTCAGTCGGAAATAATGGCAGCAAAACCGTAGCCTCCGGCTCTTACAATGACATCACTACCGGAAACAACACTTCCTTAAATTTCACCGGTGGAACTTACTACATCGATACATTGAGCATCAGCAACAATGGCGTTGCCACGTTTGCGGCCGGTACTTATTACGTCAATACGCTGACCTTCGACAATAACGCGATCATTACCCTATCCGGCGCGGTTACGTTCTACATCGGAAAGAATCTGAAAATCGACAATAACACCCAGGTCAACAGCGGTGCGAGCGCCTCGCCCGCCAACCTGACCTTCAATTTGTACAACGGGGCGGAAGCGACACTCGATAATAATGGCGGCATGAAGGGCTTGATCTACGCGCCCGGCGCCAGTTCCGAAATCCAGTTGGAAGAAAACGCCAGCCTGACCGGCGCCATTATTACCGGCGGCGAAGTGTCCTTGGATAACAATTCCAGCATCAGCTACGGCGCGGTATCGTCCAGCAGCGCCCTCAATCATTTTTCCATCAGCGCCAGCAGCAACGCTATCACCTGCCAAGGGCAAGCGGTAACGATCAGCCTTCACGACGCCAGCCACAACGTCATCAGCGACAATTGCGGCACCTACCCCACGATCACCCTATCCACCACGACCGGCCACGGGGATTGG
>JAIOJO010000269.1 GCA_019911985.1 Sulfuricellaceae bacterium
TTGTTCATCGGCTCGCAGCTTCGCTCCCCGCTTCCTTCCCACATTCGGTCGCCCTCATGCAGTTGCGCTTCGCTTCGTTCGCTGTGATCAACTTACGGTGGGACTTGCACCCACAGGAGTGCGCCCATGCTGGGCGCACCACAACAAAAAAGGCCGGGCAAATGCCCGGCCTTTGCTTAGCTCATTCGCTGCGAGAATTTAGTACAAGTACCCCAGCAATTGGGTTTGCGACCAATTCACCGTCATCGGAGTGCCGTTGATGTTCAGCGTCACCGCCGCCGCGCCGCTGGCTTGGAATTGCGCGGTGATGCCGACGTTCGCGTGTACGGTTTGGGCAGGAATGTTGTAGCCACCATAGCTTGTCGTCGGAGTCTTGATGTCATAGATGAGATTGCCGACCAGAGTACCGTCGAGAAAGCCATTGGGCTGGACGCTGCCGTTGTAGGTGAACGAGCCGGTTATAACCATGGTGATTCCGGCCGCCGAAATCGTGAAATTATTGTAGCTCCAAGTAGCCGATCCGCTTGTGCCGCTCCATTGGCTGTAATTTTGCGTGACCGAGCCGCCCTGCGGGCTGGTGCAAGTGGTCGTTTGATTTGCGGTGGAGCAGGCATAGCCCGCCGCAAAAGCATTGCCGGCCTTCCCTTGCATTACCGCTTGCTGGAACAAGCGTGCAAATGACCCTTGACTATCCGCCGCCGCGAGTTGCGGCAGCAGCAGGCAAGCGGCCAACAGCAATATTTTTTTCATCATGACGATCTCCCTCGATATTTTCGATATGGCACTCTTGCGCTCGCTGTTACGCAAAATCATTTGCGCCAACCAAGCAAACTCTTAACGGGGATTTATTGTGCTTGAAAAGCACTTTTCCTGCAATGCGCTGCCGGTGGCGGCACAATTCCCTGCCCCCCCTCGATTTCCGTTCACAAAATCATCGTCTGATCGTCTTAACAAGCACATTCACGAACCGAACAGGAATCAACATGAAAAAAGTCGCCGATGTCACAAAACCGCCCTTCAATTCCGTGGGAAAACTGAGCTTCAAGCAAGGCGAAGAGTTCTTTACCGGAACCGCATTCGTGGTCAGCCAGAAAGGCCTATTTACCGCCGCACACAATTTCTATAGCGATGACCAGGCCACCACCGAAGCCTATTTCTCGCTCTGGACATCCGGGAGCGACAAAGAGCCGTCGGTATGGCAATTGGACCTCGAACAAGTAAAGTACCCCGACGGCTGGACAGAGGACGAGGAGCTTAAGGACGACATGGCGGTGTGCAAAATCGCCGATGAATCGTTCGCCTCGGCCGCCATTCCCTTGGCCGTTTCGGAAAAAGACTTCAAAAAACCGGAAACAATCCCTAGCACGGCCATCGGCTTCCCTACCGACACCGACGATATGTATGAAACCAGCGCCGAGGCTATCGCCACCAGCGAGGGGCATGTGATGAAAGGGGGCTTCGACATCGGCGCGAGCGGCGGGCCGTGGATAGACGAAGATGGCGTCGTGTTCGGCATAACCGCCGAAGCGGAAAAAGGCGACATGTCTTCGCCCTTGCTCGGCCAGCAGGCCGCCGCCTTGATTGAATGGCTGGGCTAAGCCGGCTCTTCGCCCCGCTTTGCTATTGATCCGGCCAAGTGAGTTTGAAGTCCATTCGCCTTGAGCTTGTCGAAAGGTGAATGGGCTTCGACAGGCTCAGCCCGAACGGTGTTAAGAAGCTGTTTTAATAAATCCTGAACCCGCGCCGGCGGCAAGCGGGTTTCAGGGCGCGACGCGGGTCGCGCGGTTTGGTTATTCCAAACAAGCGGCCCGCAACAAAGCACTGGAGCCCGCTTGCCACCGGCCCGGAGGGTTGAGGCGCTAAGCCCGCGAGGGCGTCGTTACGGCTCGCTGATTTGGAATAACCAAACCGCGCTCGCCGCGCCTAGCCCTCACGGACTTAGCGCCTCCTTGTCCTCGGGTG